>CAYMXD010000101.1:0-7339 GCA_964394095.1 uncultured Mesohalobacter sp.
ATTACCATCCAATAAGGAGATAACATCGCCTGTTATATTTTTGAAAAATTTAGATGATCCCAAAAAATGGCTTTTTGTGGTTTTTAAGACATTGTTTTTAGCCAGTTTAACTTCCCAAAAATTTGATTTATGATCTAAATTATAATGACATAAAACTATGTTTTTCTTTTTTACACCCAAAAACAAAATTGAATGGTCTTTAGGATAGATTTCAAGGTTTAAAATTGATGTATAGCCAAACTCATGAGAATCAAATTCAATTTCCCCATTTTCAACATTCATTATTATGTAGGAGGTACCTTTAGAATTTAAAAGTCTGGATATAAATTTTGAATTCACAAGGGTTTTCCTTTCAAAAATAATACGGTCTGAATTATAAAATTCAGTGTAAGACGAAAGGTCTACTTTCTTTAACTTATCCTTTTTCCAAATGACTTCCTGCGTTGAATTATTAATGCCATAGGTCGCTTTTGAAGTCGCTACCAATAAATTACTGCTGTTTTGATTAATGATTTTGGCTTTGATTTTTCCTTCAATGTCAATTTGGTTTTGAGCATAACAACTAAAAATAGAAAGTGTTGAAATGACAAATATTAAAATTTTATGCATATTGAAACCCCTTATAGCCAAATTATAATTTGACGTAAATTTACACATAAAAATTAAATGTACTGTGCGAAGTTGACAACTTTGCAGTCTTTATTTTCAATCATCACTTGTTTGATAATTGAATCCAAATAATAAAAATTATAAGCAAAAAATCTCTTAGTTTTTTACCCCAAATTTTTTCAAAATATCTTCAAGCAAACACCATTTTGTTAATGAAGACTGCAGCAAATTAGCCCCGACAAATGCGGTAAACCATAGCCAATTGATGTTGACATAAATGGCTAATAATAAGCTGATTAAAATAAAAGTGCCAGCCACACCTCTTACGATTCTATTTTTCATATTTTTAAGTTTAATGTTTATTTTTACTTTTTAAAAAAAACCCTATAATCCCCTCAAGAGATATTTCGTTCTTAGTTTGTACCCTTGCCTGTTCCGTCCCTAAAGTTCGGGATTGGTAAGGGAGGATTAAGGAGGGTGTATGTTTTCTAACCTCTATTTTCTTTTCTATAACTACTAACTACTAACCACTAAAATCTAAACTCTTAATACTTTATACTAATTAAACATAATCCTCAACCGGCACAATCACCGCCCGAATAGGATTGTTATGCTCTATGGTTTTGTTGTAATTTTTAATCAATTCAAACAAAACCCTCACTTTTTCTTCCTTTTCAAAAGAGAAAAACATTTCAGAGTCCGCACTATAACTTTTGCCACCAAACCATCCTGTGGTAAGTTGGCTGGATATTGAGGTTTTAAAGCCATCAATATCAGACTCGCTGTAATTTTCTATTTCAGCTTGTTTAAGTAACTTGATGACATCCTTTTTGAGTTCATCAATAATGGTGATGATGATCAGTTTCATTTGTTCAGGTGTTTTTTACGTTCGATTAAATAATACACTAGCGGTACAACAAGCAGAGTCAATACAGTTGCCGTAATCGATCCGCCCATTAAAGCAATAGCTAAACCTTGGAAAATAGGATCAAACAGAATGACGAATGCCCCAATCACCACCGTTCCGGCGGTTAATAGGATAGGTGTAGTTCTTACGGCGCCGGCTTCAATTACGGCTTGTTTTAGCTCAATACCTTCATCGAGCCTTAGGTTAATAAAGTCAATTAAAAGTACCGAATTCCTCACCATAATTCCCGCTAGGGCAATGGTCCCTATAAAGGATGTGGCTGTAAAAAACGCACCCATGATCCAGTGGCCTAAAATGATACCAACCAAGGACAATGGAATAGCCACCATCATTACAATCGGTGCTCTAAAACTCTGGAACCAACCAACAATCAACATGTAAATGATGATAATCACCCCTAAAAACGCCAGACCTAAATCTCTAAAGACTTCCAAGGTAATTTGCCATTCGCCATCCCATTTTACAGTAAAATCGTCTGTACTGTCCGGTAGA
The DNA here is from genome assembly GCA_964394095.1 of uncultured Mesohalobacter sp. Taxonomy (GTDB): domain Bacteria; phylum Bacteroidota; class Bacteroidia; order Flavobacteriales; family Flavobacteriaceae; genus Psychroflexus. The sequence continues at coordinate 2,030 of CAYMXD010000101.1, forward strand.
CCCAGATACATTTCGTTGATTTTATAGCCTTCGGGCATAGTAATAGCTTTCAGTTTGTCTTCCATACCCAGAATGGCATAGACCGGACTTTCCAACTTACCGGCCATTTCTGCGGTAACATAAACCACACGGCGCTGGTTTTTTCTGTAAATGCTTTTATCTATGGTTTTTTGCTCTATTTGAACAAAATCAGATAGCGGATAGGCCACGCCTTGTGGTGAAACCACCGGGATATTCAGTACCTGACTGATATCACTTTTATCGGCATCAGATAATTTCAGTGAAATGCTTGTCGGTAGATTGGCCTGCTCTTCGTAAAGTTGAGCAACTGGCTGATCCTGCATCACAAGGTTTAAGTTTTGAATGATTTGCGCGGATTGAATGCCTTTTAACTGTGCTTTTTCCTTATCGATAATCAGGTCGTATTCCTGTTGCGGAGATTCCACCCGCCAATCGATATCCACGACATCTTTGGTATTGCCCAAAATACTTTTGATGCTGTCTGCCAACTGAATCTGCATGTCGTAGTCAGGCCCGTAAACTTCAGCCACAATGGTCGATAATACCGGTGGTCCGGGCGGCACTTCCACGATTTTAATGTCCGCACCAAACTGATCGGCAATGGCTTTTACGCCGGCTCTAAAGTCTTTGGCAATATCATGACTTTGCTCCGATCGGTCGTGCTTGTCTGTGATATTCACCTGAATATCAGCTAAGTATTTATTTTGTCTTAGATCATAATGTCTCACCAAACCGTTGAAGGTGATTGGAGAAGCGGTACCGACATAAGATTGGTAATTCACCACCTCCGGTCGTTGTCTAACGTATTGAGCGATTTCCTGCGTGACGGCATTGGTCTGTTCTAAAGTACTGCCTTCAGGTAAATCGATCACGATTTGAAATTCGTTTTTGTTATCAAATGGCAACATCTTAACGATAACCGAATTGGTGAAAAACAAAATAAAGGAGGCAAATAATATCAAAAACGTTAACCCGAGGAAAGTCCATCGTTTAGCTTTGCTGTCTAATAGCGGTTGCTGAAATTTCTTATAAATTCTGTAAATTTTTGTATCGGTAATTTCTTTAGACTCCTCGTCCTTTGCTTCTGAAGAATGTCCGGTTTTTTTAAGGAAAATAAATCCGAGATAAGGCACAATGGTCAGGGCGACAAACAAGGATAATATCATTGCAATAGACGCCCCGATAGGCATTGGACTCATATACGGCCCCATTAAACCGCTGACAAACGCCATGGGCAATACCGAAGCAATTACGGTAAAGGTGGCTAAAATCGTAGGATTCCCCACTTCATTAATGGCGTAAATGGCCGCTTCCTTAAAGCCCAGTTTTTTCATTTGGAAATGCCGGTGCATATTTTCGGCAATGATAATCGAATCATCTACCACAATACCCGTCACAAAAATTAGGGCAAAAAGTGTGATTCGGTTTAAGGTATAATCCAGTAGATAGTAGCTTAGTAAAGTTAAGGCAAAAGTGACCGGAACTGAAAGAAACACTACCAGACCACCACGCCAACCCATCGCCAGCATCACGATAATAGTTACCGCTATGATGGCTCCGATGAGATGTAACAGAAGCTCAGAGACCTTTTGAGAAGCCGTTTCACCGTAGTTTCGAGTAACTTCAACTTCAATATTATCGGGAATAAATTCTTTTTTGTACTGGTCTAAGTTGGCTATAACTACATCGGCCAATTGCATAGCATCTGCGCCTTTTCGTTTGGCGATAGATAAACTTACTGCCGGATATTCTGATGGAAATTTATTTTGTTCAGCAGAAGCTGCGCCATAGCCAAAACTCACATAATTCTTTGCATCTGAAGCCGCGTATTTAATCTCAGCCACCTGGTCTAAATACACCGGTTTTTGATTAATATTCCCAACAATAAGGCTTTTGATGTCTTCAATACTGCTGAAAAACTGTCCTGTCTTCAACGAAATACTTTGATTTGACTGCACCATACTCCCGGTAGACATGCGCTGATGATTGGCCATCAACATATCTTGAATCTGGGCAACATTCAAATTGTAGCTATTCAGTTTTTCGGGATTAACGATAATGTCTATCTGCTCTTGGCGTCCACCGATATCTTCAACCACAGAAATATCTTCAATCTGTTCAATGCGATCCTTCAGCGTTAAAGCAACTTTTTTCATTTGGGTATCGTCAACTTCTTCGCTCCATAAGGTCAGATTCATGATGGGGACATCGTTGATAGATCGGGTTTTGACCAAAGGCGGGGTCACGCCCTGTGGCATGCGATTCATGTTTTTCATCAACTCATCGTAGAGTTTGACATATGAACGCTCGATGTCTTCGCCCACCACAAATTGAACGATTAACATGGCTTGTCCGCTCATGGAGGTGGAGTACACGTATTCCACGCCTGTAATATTGGAAACGATTTTCTCCAGAGGTTTAGCCACACGCGATTCTACCTCAGATGGACTCGCGCCGGGGTACCCCACAAAGATATCGGCCATAGGCACATCGATTTGCGGTTCTTCCTCGCGGGGAATCAAAAATGAACTGTACACCCCGATCACCATAAATACGATCATCAATAATATGGTGAGCTTGGAGTCTAAAAAGACTTTGGCTATATTTCCTGCTATTCCGTTTTTCACGATAGTTGTTTTTTTAGTGAAACTTAATTTTGAACAATAGCGAAGCTATTATTTCAGAATTTTTAGTTGAACTAATCCCGCTTTCTTGTGCTGACCCGACACTTCGGAAGTTTCAGTATCAGCGGGATCTTTTGTTTATACCTCAACACCATTCGTCGAAGTTTTTAATTTTATTCTTTTTTAGTATTTCTCTCTCTTTGCTTCGAGCTAGTCATTTCTTTAATTTGTAGTCCATTGTACAATCTGCTTTCCGCTGAAATAATGATCTTATCATTTGGTGTCAAGCCTGATAAAACTTCAACCTGATCACCCATTTGTCGGCCGGTTTTTATCCATCGGAGCAAAGCAGTATTACTTTTGCCGTACACGTAAACGCCTACCAAACCATTCTTTTCAAAAAGGGTGTTTTTGGGTACACTGACCAAAGTTTGATTGGAGGCCATATTCTTTTCGCCTTCAACATAGACTTTGGCAAACATGCCTGAAAGGGCGTCTTCCGGGTTATCCTTAAAGGCTGTCTTAACAAAATATCGACTACCATTGGCTTCTGAAGATGAACTTACTTCGGTGATGCTTCCTTCATAGGTTTTACCGATAGAAGGAATTTCAATGCTGACGCTTTGCTCGGGTCTAACCTTGGTGATTTGAGATTCACTGAGGTCGGATTTCACTTCAAGATTTCCTGAAGAGGACAGACTCAACAAAGGCATGCCGGGCATAGCCATATCGCCTTCCTGAATCATTTTATTGCTGATGATCCCCTTAAATGGCGCTTTGATATTGGTGTAATCCATCATCGAGGCCACTTGGTTGTAGTTTTGTTTAGCCTGTTCCAGAGCCGATGCACTGGATTGGTATTGCAATTGGATTTGTTCCAGTTCTTTTTCTGAAATACTGTTGGAAGCTTTTAAACGTTCGTAGCGTTTTAAGTCTTTTTGGGCAATTTCAAACTGTTTTTCAGCCTGAGCTTTACCGGCTTTGGCTTGTTGTAATTGTGCTTGTAATTCAGCATTATCAATTTCAATCAGGGTTTGGTTTTTCTGCACCTTATCGCCAACATTTGTCAAAATACGTTTCACATACCCGGCATGTCGGGTCTTTAAGGTCGACATTTGTTCAGCGCTGATGGTGCCGCTGTAGCTAAAGCCACCTTGAGCAGATGTATTTACTTTGATGGTTTTCACCTTTACCGCCGGACTGTTTTCGGACTGTTGATTTTCAGCAGAGCTTCCGCAGGCCAAAAGCGCTAAAGCAAATAGGCTAAATATGAATTTATGCGTTGTCATAGTCATTATTTTTCAGTTAAAAATTGATAGTATAAAAGGTTGTAATTATAGTTGAATACACTTTGTAAATACCCCAGTTGCATGTTGGAATACCTGGATTCTGCCGCCAACAGATCGGTTGTTTTTTCCAAACCTTCCTGATAGCGGTTATTGATGATTCTGAATGCTTCTTCAGACTGATCAACTGCAATTTTTTTGGTGTTCATCTGTTGTTCTGCCAGTTCGATGGCCCTGATGCTTTCTTGAATATCGTTTTGTTTTTCTTCGATGTAATTTTGTTCTTCGAGACGCACTTTTTCAGCTTCGGCTTTATGCTTTTGCAGATTGGCAATACGGGTATAGCCTTTAAACAAATCCCACTTCAATTCTGCACCAAAAAAGTAATTGTCGCTGGATGTTCCAAAAATCTCATCATCAAAATACTGGAATTGACCGAAGGCATTCAAAGTCGGCAGAAAACTGTATTTCTGTGCTTGATACAACTTTTCGTAGGATTGTTTTTTATAGTCAAATGCTTTGATATCGCTGGTATTTAAGTCTGAAGAGTCTTCTGCAATTTCATTGCTCCACAAACTGATGACTTTAAGAGAATCAGCAGGTTTCAAAATGAATTCAGATTCCTCCTGCATGAGTTGTTTCAGCTGGTCTGATAAATTTTTAAGACTTTGATTAACCGATTGACTTTGGGTTTTGACTTCAGACAAACGGATTTGTGCGGCGAGGACATCAGCTTTTTGAATAAGGCCTTCGTCGTAAAAGTTCTGAGCCTGATCGTAGTTTTTCTGCACCATTTTCAAGGTTTCTTCAATGACTTTTTGGGACTCGTAAGTCAATTGCAGTTGCATAAAGGTTGTTTGAGTTTTAAGCAACAAGGCAGAAGTTCTATAGTTGTTTTGAAATTCCTGAGCTTGATAGGCATATTTAGCGGCTTTTCTCTGGATGAGTTTATCGATGTTTAGCACCGGCTGCGCTACCTGAAATGTGGTGGTAAAGTTGGTAATGGCCTCCGGATTGTTTAAGGCGTTGACATCAAAATCACTCTGGCTAAAAATCCCCTGATTCAATCGGCTTCCAAAAGCAAAAACCGGGTTGTTGGTTCGAAAGCCCTGGTGACTTATACTCAGTTGTGGTAGAATCGCACCCAGACTCTCACGGTATTGCGCCTGAGTAATATTTAGGTTCTCCTGATTGATTTTGAGATTAAGGTTATTAGACTCTACCTGAGTCATCACTGAATCCAGCGTTATGCGCTTATACTCCTGTGCCTGCATGCCGCTGAACAGCAATATCCCCAACAGGCTACATAAGATAGTTTTCATACTTAAATTTTTATGCAAAAATAGGGTTGAAGTTTAGTCTTGTCAGTAACATTTGTT
>CAYMXD010000102.1:0-7318 GCA_964394095.1 uncultured Mesohalobacter sp.
TAACCAAGTATCTACTCCGGTTTTACCCTCAGCAATACTTTCGGCTTCTAAGGCTGCAGATTCTGCTTCCCAGTAATCTGCGGTTTTGTTGAATACTTCGCTAAAAGTATCCCAGTAAACATATTCTCTAACTTCTTCAGATTGATTCTCAGCAGAATTTGATCTCATTTCACTTTGAGTCAAACTTGCTAAAACAAAAAATAACACTAATTTTCCCATGACTTTATATTTTTAAATTATTAATTAAACATTGATATATTATTAATTCACTAAAAAATTTATCAAAATAAATTTAAACCTTTAATAAATTAATAATTGTTGAATAAAAGCACTTTATATAAGTAAGACGGATATAAAAGTGTTATGTTACAAAAAAATCCACTATTTTTTTACAAATAGTGGATTTTTAAGCAATTAAATTACTAAATATATAGTTAAGCTTTATTTTGCTTTTTTATCATATTTAAAGCTGAACCTTCTCTAAACCAATTGATTTGAGCTTCGTTATAAGTATGATTTAATTTTATGATGTCCTTGCTACCATCATTATGAACAACTTCTAAGGTTAGTGGTTTATCTTCAGCAAAGTCTTTAAGGTCTATAAAATTGAATGTGTCATCTTCTTGAATCAGGTCGTAGTCACCTTCATTATCGAAAGTTAAACCTAACATGCCCTGTTTTTTTAAGTTGGTTTCATGTATTCTGGCAAAAGATTTTACAATAACTGCTCTTACCCCAAGATGTCTTGGCTCCATAGCGGCGTGTTCACGAGAGGATCCTTCACCGTAATTGTGGTCGCCAACAACAACTGTTGGAATGCCTTCAGCTTTGTATTGGCGTTGTGTTTTTGGAACAGCATCGTATTTACCTGTGATTTGGCTTTTAACAAAATTGGTTTTCATGTTAAAGGCATTCACAGCGCCAATCAAACAATTATCAGAAATATTATCAAGATGGCCACGATACTTTAACCATGGCCCGGCCATTGAAATATGATCCGTTGTACATTTGCCATGAGCTTTAATCAATAGTTTCGCACCCATTAGGTTTTCGCCATCCCAAGGTTCAAAAGGCTCTAAAAGTTGAATACGATTAGAATTTTCATCGACTTTAATTTCGACATCGCTTCCGTCTTCTTTTGGTGCTAAGTAGCCATTGTCTTCCACTTCAAAGCCTTTTTCAGGAAGTTCAATACCTTGAGGCATGTCAAGCTTAACTTCCTCGCCATCTTCGTTGATAAGGGTGTCATTCATAGGGTCAAAATCTAAACGTCCAGATAATGCTATGGCCGCGACCATTTCGGGCGAACCTACAAAGGCATGTGTATTGGGATTGCCATCGGCACGTTTAGAAAAGTTTCTATTGAAAGAGTGGACTATAGTATTTTTTTCATCCCCTTTCATATCGCTTCTATCCCATTGTCCAATACATGGTCCACAGGCGTTGGTAAATATTGTTGCTCCTAAATCTTCAAAAACTTTTAGTAAACCATCGCGTTCAGCGGTGAATCTAATTTGTTCTGAACCGGGGTTGATGCCAAAATCTGATTTTGGTTTTAATTTTTTCTTTACAGCTTGTTCTGCAATTGAAGCTGCACGGGTAAGGTCTTCGTAAGATGAATTTGTACAAGAGCCGATTAAACCCCAATCTACTTTTATGGGCCAATCGTTCTTTTTGGCTTTTTCTCCTAGCTCACCAACAGGTGTTGCTAAATCTGGGGTAAAGGGACCGTTGAGATGAGGTCGTAAAGTACTTAAATCAATTTCAATAACCTGATCAAAGCATCATTGCTTCTGCTGACAGCTTGTTCGATCAAAATAATTATCAGGATCTGCATATACCTCCGGATCACCGGTTAAATAATCTCTTAATTTATTGGCTTCATCTGCAATTTCATTTCTATCGGTTGCTCTAAGGAAACGTTCCATAGAATCGTCATAGCCAAATGTTGAGGTGGTCGCACCAATTTCGGCACCCATATTACAGATGGTTCCTTTACCTGTACAGGAGAGGTTTTTTGCACCTTCACCAAAATATTCAACAATACATCCTGTACCGCCTTTTACCGTTAAGATTTCTGCAACTTTTAAGATAACATCTTTAGCAGCAGTCCACCCTTTTGGACTTCCTGTAAGTTTTACGCCAATAAGTTTTGGAAATTTTAACTCCCAAGGCATACCGGCCATAACATCTACCGCGTCTGCACCTCCTACACCAATAGCCACCATTCCTAGTCCGCCTGCATTTACTGTATGTGAGTCTGTTCCAATCATCATTCCACCGGGGAAAGCATAATTTTCAAGTACAACTTGGTGAATAATACCTGCACCGGGTTTCCAGAAACCAATGCCGTATTTAGTAGAAACCGATTCTAAAAAATCAAAAACCTCATTACTGGTTTCGTTAGCGCGTTGTAAGTCTTTAGCTGCGCCCTGCTTAGCCTGTATAAGGTGATCGCAATGCACAGTAGTAGGTACTGCGACTTTGTCTTTGCCAGCCTGCATAAATTGTAAAAGCGCCATCTGAGCAGTGGCATCCTGACAGGCTATTCTGTCCGGGGCAAACTCAACGTAGTCCTTTCCTCTTGAGAATGCTTTTGTAGGTTCTCCATCAGAAAGATGGGAATAAAGAATTTTTTCTGATAGTGTTAAAGGCTTTCCTACAATTTCTTTAGCCTTATCTACACGCTTTGCCATTTTTGAATAAACGGCTTTTATCATATCAACATCGAATGCCATAATTTATATATTGTTTAAGTTTAATTTTAGTACTACAAAAATAAGAAAATTAACTGATATTTAAAATATCTTAAATTTAAAGGCTTGTTAATTGAATTATCTTTAAAATATTCATTCCGAATAGTTAATTTTTGCATTAAATCAATAATTTTAGGCTCAAAAAATTATCAATACCAAAATTGTAAAATTATAGAAATGTTAATTTAGCTTGAGTCTAAATATGAGTTCCTTCAATTTTAGATATAAATTGTCTGTATTTTGAATTTAAGGCTTGAAAACTATAACAGTTCTCCTATAATGTATTCAATAGAATAACCTTCGGCTTCTGCTTTGTAATTTTTAATGACTCTATGCTTAAGTACACTGTAGGCTACGGCTTTTACATTTTCGATATCAGGGGAAAATTTGCCTTTTGTAGCGGCATGTGTTTTAGCAGCTAAAATTAAATTTTGAGACGCTCTCGGTCCGGCGCCCCAGTCCACAAATTCTTTAACAAAATCTGAGGCTTCATCATTATTAGGCCTTGTTTTGGTAACCAGCCTTACCGCATATTCAACGACATTGTCTGCAACAGGCATTCTTCTTATGAGTTGCTGAATATCAATGATTTCGTTGGCGTCGAATAAATGCTCAACTTTATTGATTTGCATTCTAGTAGTGCTTTTTACAACTTCAACTTCTTCTTTAAAACTTGGGTATTCCAAATTAATGGCAAACATAAATCGGTCTAATTGAGCTTCGGGCAGGGGGTAGGTTCCTTCCTGTTCTATGGGGTTTTGTGTAGCCAAGACAAAATAGGGTTCATTTAGCTTATGGTGTTGTCCTGCAATAGTCACAGATTTTTCCTGCATAGCTTCTAAGAGTGCAGACTGTGTTTTTGGCGGAGTTCTATTAATCTCATCAGCTAAAAGTATGTTCGTAAATATGGGTCCTTTAATAAATTTAAAGTTCTTTTGATTGTCCAGTATTTCGGAGCCCAAAATATCACTTGGCATTAAATCCGGGGTAAATTGTACCCTTTTGAATTCCAAACCTAAAGTTTGAGAAATTGTATTGACCATAAGTGTTTTGGCCAAGCCGGGAACACCAATTAATAGTGCATGACCACCGGAAAAAATGGCAATCAAAATTTGATCAACAACATTCTCTTGTCCTACAATAATCTTAGAAACTTCTTTTTTTAAACCCTTGTATTTTTCTACAAAACGTTCTATCCCTTTAACATCTGACATATTTTCTATTTTAACCAATCGTTGGCAAACTCACATTTATTATAGTCATCACTTATTTTAATATAAGTATTTTTCATTTTAATTTTTTGCCATTTTTGTATTTCTCTCACTTTTTTCTGTTTTAAAGCTAATTCTTTTATTCTTGCATAATCTTCATTAAAATCAGCTTCGTGTTCTTCTAAGCGTTTTGTGATGGTTAGAATCTTAAAGAAAGGCTGTTGTCTGTTGTTGCTTTCTGTATAAATAGTTGAAATTTCATTTTCATCTAGATTAATAATTTTGTTGTACAAATCCGGGTCCATCTTACTTAATTCGAATCGCTTATCCAATGTCATATCATTAATAAGCTGTCCACCACTTTCTCTGGTTTCTTCTTCATCAGAAAACTCCCTGGCTGCTTCTTCAAAACTAATAGCACCCTCGAGGATACGTTGTCTAAGTTTTTCAATTTTTTCTCTAGCCTCCTTGATGGCATCTCTGGTTATTTCAGGAAATTTTAAAATGTGCCTTACATCAACATATTTTCCTTTTATTTTTTCAACTGTTAATATATGCCAGCCAAAGTCTGTCTTAAAAGGTTTACTCACTTCCCCTTCTTCAAGACTAAAGGCTACGTCCTTGAATTCCTTGACAAGTTGTGAGTCGCGGTCAATGTTTGGAATAAGTCCTCCTTTGTTTCGGGTTCCTGTATCATCAGAATGAAGAACGGCGCGTCCGGAAAAGCGTTTGCCTTCTACTACTATTTCATCTCTAATTTCATTGAGCTTATCGATGGTCTTTTGAGTTTGTTCTTCTGTGACTTCTGGTTTGACGACTATTTGGGAGACTTCAACTTGTGTTCCAAAGAATGGTTTATCGTCTTCGGTTATATTATCGTAAAACTGCCTTACTTCTGCTGGTGTAACTTCAATTTCTTCTACAACGCTTCCCTGCATTTCTTGAGCCAGTACGGTTTCAAAATTGATATCAAACAGTTCTTTTTTTAATTCCTCTTCTGTTTCTTTACCATAAAACTCTAGAATTTTTTGAAGGTTTCCCCCGGCTTGATTTACCATGTATTGTAATTGTTGATCTGTTCTGCTTCTCACCATGCCTTCTTGAATTTCTAAACTGTCTTGGATGGCATGATGTGCAAATAGTTTATTCTCCATAATTTGCTTGAGAATAAAACAATCACTTATCTCTTTGCCTGAAAGCCCCTGTGCTTTTTGGTCCTCTTGGGCTTTGGCAATATCACTTTCTAAAATAAGGTAATCTCCAATAACTGCAGCAATTCCGTCTACTTTTACTCTTTGATTGTCAAGGTCATCTAATACTAATTCTTTCTTTTTTTCTTCATCTTTTATAAGATTATCTTTTTCGTCTATTGTAATTTGTGACCAGGTATTAATAGAGGTACAAATTAACGTGAATACTAAAAGATTATTCAAATATTTCATAATCATTGTTTTTAATGGCATCGTCTAGGATTTGTTTTTCCAAATCTAATTTCAATTCTAATTCTTTTTTGTTCTTCAAAATCTGTTCAATAGTAGGCTTAATATAACTTAATGGAGCAATTGAATTCGGTTTTAATACATCTTTAACATAGATAAGATAGGTGCCTAGGCTATCTTCAAGTTCAAAATATCTATTTTTATTGAGTAGAGTTTTTTGTTGTTTTTTATTCAAAGATCTTAAATCCTTAAAAACCGTAAAGGATTTTACCCAAATTGAATCATTTAATTTTGCTTTGTCAAATTTAAGTTTCTGATTATCAAGGTAAATTTGATCATCAAAGTTAAAACGCTTAAAGCTCTCTTTCATTTTTTCTAAATCGTTGAGATTATTATTTGTATAAAGATATCTTAACTTTAAGAGATGTTCATTTATTTTAAACAGGTTTCTGTTAATTGTGTAATATTCAGCTATCTCAAGACTGTCAATGCTTTCTGTAATTTCTTTCTGTACCAAAGCATTCATATAGGCTTTTTTGTAAAGTTGAGATTTATACTCTCTTACCATTTTATCATAACGTTGTTGTTCTTCTACTGGCAGATTGAATTTTGCACGGTCAAGTAGGAGTTTGTCCATGGCCCATTCATTAATGTATGACTTTACAAATGATATACTATCTTCTTTGGAAAGGTTTTCTGGCGTTTCATCTGCGAGTTCGTCTTTATATAAAAGATTTTCATTTACTCTAGCAATAATTAGTCTAGAATTCTCCTTTTTAAAGAAATCACAACTCGAAACTAAGGCCAGTAAAATTGCTATGTAGAGGTATTTAATTTTCAAGATAATCTTGTAGTTTTCCTATTAAGCTTTTGTTGACGTAAATATCATATTTGCTTTTTAATTCTTTAATCCATAAGTCTTCTTTTTCTTCCTGCATTATATTGATAATTTTACCTCTTACATCGTCAAAACTCAAATTTTCAGAAGGCAAAATATTTGATATGTAGAGACAAACATATTGGCCATTATTTCTGTATATTTTTTTAAAATTATCTTGCAATACAATTTGCCGAGGTAATGCAGAATCGTCTATTGTAGTGCTATTAAGTTTTTTGAAAATGGCCTTAGGATAGTGTTCTTTTAAAAGCTTAATGGATAAGACATCAATTTCGTCTTTAATTTCTGTGGCTTCATCCATAGTAGTACTCGAGGCTAAAATACCATTTATTTTCACAGGACTCATGAACTCATTGCGATTAGCCTCATAGTATTCTTTTATACCTAAACTGTCATTCTGTACAGGCTTCCATATTTGTTGTTCCATGATTTCAAACAACAAAAGGCCTTCGTAATATGTTTTTATTTCAGAAGCAAATTCGGGAGATACTTTTTCTAAATTTTGATTGTGTATTCTGATAAGCTTTGCGTAGGAAAATTTATCTATGGCTTGGTTAATTTTACCACTTATAGATTTACTATCCAGACTTCTTTGCTGTTTCTGTATATAGTCTAAAAACTCAGAAAGCTCAAATTCAACATCATCAATTTTTAAAATCCATTCAGAATTATCAGTATTTTCTTTATCATAAGACCATTTGTACTTTAATATGCTTTCATCAATTCTACCTTCAAGCAGAGACAAGGCTTCATAATTTATGGACACATCGTACTTCTTCAATAGGTCTTTTTTAATGTTTTTAATTAAACGTTTAGACCTGTCTGAAGTTTTTATGTTTCTTATAATATTTATCATTCTCAAGAAGATCTAATTCTTCAGGAATACGGACTCTAGAAAGAGATTCCATAGAAGTAAAATTCTCTCCAAAAGAAGGTCTCATAGGAGTTTTAACAACAATTCCTTTTTCATGATGAAAATATACTTGAAAATGACCCTCATCAGCCCTACTTTGA
>CAYMXD010000103.1:0-7282 GCA_964394095.1 uncultured Mesohalobacter sp.
TATGCCCTAATTTTAAAAGTGCTTTACAAAGATGAAAGCCTATAAAACCTGAGGCTCCTGTGACTAATATGGTTTTTTGTTTGCTCATAAAAAAATATAGTTCTTGAAGACGGTGTCTTCGCTACGCTTTCGACTTGAAACTTGCCAACCTCAAACCTGAAACTTTAAACTTCAAACCCGAAACTTCAAACCCGAAACTTCAAACCTGAAACTTCAAACCTGAAACTTCAAACCAGTAACCCCGCTTGAGCGGGATCTTCGCTTCGCTACGACTTTAAACCTGAAACTTTAAACCTTAAACCTATAAACTACACCGACCCAATCACATAATATTTAAAGCCGATGTTTTCCAGTTTCTCTTTGTCCAAAATCATTCGGCCATCGAAGACAAAAGCCGGTTTATTCATGTTATCGTATATGTTTTGCCAATCGTAATTTTTAAATTCATCCCATTCGGTTAAAACGGCAATGGCGTGGGCATCCTTACAGGCTTCATAGGGGTCGTTAACAACGTCTAAATGCTCGACGTTTTCGTCCTCAGAACGCGACCCCAAATCATTGAGATCCGTGTACATCTGCCGGGCTTTAACCTTAGGGTCGAAAACACAGATATTAGCCTGCTCGTCGATTAATTGGTCGGCGACATAAATGGCTGCCGATTCTCTGGTATCGTTGGTATCTTTCTTGAACGCCCAGCCTAAAAAGGCTATTTTTTTTCCGGAAACGGTATTAAATAGAGTGCTGACAATGTTTTCTGCAAAACGAATTTTCTGATGGTCGTTCATAATGATGACCTGCTCCCAGTAATCAGCTACAGCATTCAAGCCCAGAGATTTAGCAATATATACCAGATTTAAAATGTCTTTTTGAAAGCATGAGCCGCCAAAACCGACTGAAGCTTTCAAAAACTTAGGGCCAATTCTGGAATCCATCCCGATGGCTTTAGCCACTTCGTTTACATTAGCTCCGGTAGCTTCACAGAGTTCTGATATCGCATTCACAGAAGACACCCTTTGGGCCAAAAATGCATTGGCAGTGAGTTTAGACAATTCAGACGACCACACATTGGTGGTCAAAATTCTGTCTTTAGGTAGCCAGGCGGCATAAATATCCACTAAAGCCTGAATGGCCTCCTGTCCTTCAGGGGTTTCTTCTCCACCGATTAACACCCGGTCTGCCTCCTCTAAGTCGGTTATGGCAGTGCCTTCTGCTAAAAATTCCGGGTTTGATAACACTTGATAATTAACGCCGTTTCCGGTATTAAATAAAATGGTCTTTATGGCTTCGGCGGTCCTTACGGGGAGTGTCGATTTTTCGACTACAATCTTATCAGATTTGGCCACTTCTGCAATTTGCCTGGCGCACAACTCCACATACTTGAGGTCAGCTCCCATATTTTTACCTTTACCATAAGTTTTGGTTGGTGTGTTGACAGAAATAAAAATCATTTCGGCTTCATCAATGGCCTTATCGACTTCGGTGGAAAAGAATAGGTTTTTTCCTCTGGCTCTACCCACCACTTTATCTAAACCCGGTTCAAATACCGGTAAGTTGTTCAGGTCTTCGTCATTCCAATCTGCAATTCTCTGCGCATTAATATCTACAACGGTTACCTTTATATTTGGGTTTTTATCGGCTATGACCGCCATAGTTGGACCACCGACATAACCGGCACCAATGCAGCATATGTTTTTAATTTTCATTTATATCAATTTAAAGTTGATTAATCTTATCGTAAATTTTCCACGGCTTCGCCACTGCGAGTCACATGCGTGTCGCTAACTTATTAAATAACAAGTGGTTAAGATTTACCGTTTGACCTTAACCATAAAGCCTAAACGCTCCAAATACACACAATAGTGCGATTTTGTCACGTATTTTATAACCGCCTTTTCATCATCAAAACCAAGACCACTTAGCTTGATGGCATCGCCTTTACTCATTTGCTCAACCGATACCTGACTAGTTTTGCCGGATAAAATATTTTTTAGCTCTTCAATTTCCTCTTCCTTGACTATTGCGGGTTTTTTTAACCAAAACAAATACCTCACTGCTGTTGGCACCTCAAAGACCTGCTGTCTATTTTTTTCTTTTAGGTAAACCATTAGCATAGAGGGCAATACCGGTACTTCCACTTTCTTTTTCCGATCACTCCATTGCCTGAGTTCCGTTTTTAAGGGACAATATACTTTTATGCCACACTCAGTCAATCGCTGGGCGGTTTTCTTTTCTGTGTTTGGCTTGCAGTAAAGCACGTACCAATTCTTTTGAGTCTCAGTTTTAGGAAGATATTTTTGAAGCGGCTTTGTCTTAGCCATATATTCTAAAATTTAGGATTGTGTTGAATCATTAATCTTTACGTTTTAATTGGCTAATAAAAGGACAAACATAGTAAAATTTATTAATTTCTAAGAGATAAATCCGTATTTTATTTCAAGCTTTTATTCTTATCGGTCTAAGCAATAACGGGTATTTCAAACAAAATTATTTTCAGAAAAACTTTACTTAATTGTTAAAATTTAAAGATTGTAAGGAAGCTCTCCAATGTGGGATTTTGACGCCGAAATCGGCCTTAAATTTATGCTTGTCTAAAACTGAATAAGCGGGTCTTGGCGCTTTTACAGGATAATCTTTAGAAAGAATAGGAGCCACTTTACAAGTAATTTGATGTAATTCAAAAATACTTAACGCAAAATCATACCATGAGGTAACGCCTTCATTTGAATAGTGGTACAACTTTCGATCACCGGTCCAGTCTTTTATTTTATCAATACATACCAAGGAAGCCTTAGCAAGGTCTCTGGCATTTGTAGGCGTTCCGATCTGGTCGTAAACAATACCTAGGCCTTCTCTTTCTCTCCCTAAAGCCATCATGGTCTTTACAAAGTTTTTGCCGTACTCAGAATACAACCAAGAGGTTCTGATGATGAGTGCAGAAATATCTGAATCGAGGATGAGTTGCTCACCGGCCAGTTTGGAGGCACCGTAAACGCCTAGAGGATTTACGATATCACTTTCGTTATAGGGTGCTACGCCTTTACCGTTAAACACATAGTCTGTTGAAAAGTGGATCAACTTAGTATTGTGACGCTTACATTGGGTACCTAGGTTTGAAACAGCATTTCTATTCACTGCAAATGCCATATCTTTTTGATCCTCAGCTTCATCTACTGCTGTATATGCAGCGCAATTAAGAATAACATCAACTCTATTCTGGTCAAAAAAGCGTTTAAGATCGTCTAGATTGGTTATATCTAAGTCATTAGAATCTGTAAACTTAAACTCATGTGGTGATGATGGTTGTAGGCGTCTAAATTCAGATCCTAACTGACCATGACTGCCTGTAACTAAAATTTTCAAAATAATGTCAATTAAAATTTGTTAAAAAGGGGAATCAAAATCTTTAAACCTCACCTGTTGTTTGTCTTTTTCAGATAAAATGATATCGGAAGATTTTAAATTCCAGTCAATATCTAAATCTTTGTCGTCCCAACAAATGCCCTTTTCGTGTTTAGGACTGTAAAGGTTATCGATTTTATATACAAAAATTGCCGTTTCGCTCAAGACTGCGAAACCATGCGCAAAGCCTCTAGGAATCAACAATTGGTGCTTATTGTCTTCATTTAAGATTGCCGTTGTGTACTGTCCGTAAGTTGGCGATGCTTTTCTTAAATCTACCGCCACATCAAGAACTTCTCCACGGACTACCCTTACCAGTTTAGCTTGAGCGTAGGGTGGGACTTGAAAGTGAAGGCCTCTCAATACACCATAATTAGATTGAGACTCGTTATCTTGTACAAATTGAAATTTCTCACCTACGGCTTTAGAGAATTTTTCCTGATTAAAACACTCAAAAAAGTAGCCTCTGTCGTCTTCAAAAACTTTGGGTCTTATTAAAAAACAATCTTTAAGATTGGTTTCTTCTGCAATCATATGTTTTATTTTTTTAGCAACCAGCTGCTGGATTGTATTTTATCACCAAGCCCGTCTAATAATTTAACCCCCAGTTGGTTACAAATTTCAGCCTCAGGAATACTCTGGTTGTCCTGGTCGCCGCCATTAGCAAAGGTAAAATCGTACTTATCCTGATGCTCTGTTACAATTTTTTCAATCGACCTGATAACGGTTCTGTCTTCATCAATAGATAAAAAAGCTTGGTCAACGGGTTTTATGTTGCTCACAATAAACAATCGTTCGTCTTCTTTTTGAAATTCTTTACTGCCCTTTAATGCCCGCTGATGATCGTTATTGACAATCACAAATAATGTATCGGCATGGGCTTTGGCATTATGAAAATATTCTAAATGCCCTTTATGAATGGGATTGAAATACCCGGATACAATTATAGCTTTTGGTTTCATCTGATGTAATAATTATAGTGTTAGTGATTTTATATAATCAAAGTAATTCCCTTTCATGCCAGACACCCGTTCTTGTAATTCGTCTGAAGTAATCCATCCAAAGCGAAGAGCGATTTCTTCCAAACAGGCAATCTTAAGACCAGTTCGCTTTTCGACGGCTTTTACAAATTCTGTGGCTTCAGTTAAAGCTTCGTGCGTTCCGGTATCTAACCAGGCAAAGCCTCGGCTTAGAATTTGCATTTTTAAATTGTTTTCAGATAAATAGTGCTGATTGACTGAAGTGATTTCCAGTTCGCCTCGCCAGGAGGGTTCTACATTTTTTGCGACCTCTACCACTGAATTGGGGTAAAAATACAAGCCAACTACGGCATAATTAGATTTTGGCTTTTTAGGTTTTTCTTCAATGCTAATTACATTTTTATCTTCATCGAATTCGGCGACACCATAGCGCTCCGGATCATTGACGTAATTGCCAAAAATAACCGATTTGCCTTCATCTTTTACCGTTTCTACGGCTTCTTTAAGCAAATTCTGAAGTCCGGAACCATAGAAAATATTGTCGCCTAAAACCAGGCAGACATCCTCATCACCAATGAATTCTTCGCCCAAAATAAAAGCTTGTGCCAGTCCATCGGGAGAAGGCTGAACCTTATAGGATAGTTTGACGCCAAATTTAGACCCGTCGCCGAGCAATTTTTCAAAATTCGGCAAATCCTCGGGGGTTGAAATGATAAGGATGTCTCTTATCCCTGCCAGCATCAAGACCGACAAGGGATAATACACCATAGGTTTATCGTAAATTGGTAAAAGTTGTTTAGAAGTCGCTAAGGTTAAGGGGTGCAATCGTGTTCCCGATCCTCCGGCTAAAATGATCCCTTTCATAAGGTTGAATTATAGATTAATAACTTAAGCGTATTGTTTGTCGTAATAGTTCTGATAGTCACCACTGGTCACGTGCTTTAACCAAGTTTCATTGTTTAGATACCAATCGATGGTTTTAGCCAGGCCTTCCGGAAAAGTCACCGATGGCTTCCAACCTAAAGTTTCATTGATTTTTGAAGCATCTATGGCATAGCGTAAATCGTGCCCGGGTCGATCTTTGACGTAGGTGATGAGTTTTTCGCTAGCGCCTTCTTCTCGGTCTAATTTTTTATCCATTTCCCGGCAAAGTAATTTGACCAAATCAATGTTTTTCCATTCGTTGAAACCACCGATGTTATAGGTCTCGCCAAGGTTTCCTTTATCAAAAATCAAATCGATTGCTATGGCATGGTCAATCACAAACAGCCAATCTCTGGTATAATTCCCATCGCCATAAACCGGTAAAGGCTTGTTATTGATAATGTTATTTATAAAAAGTGGGATGAGTTTTTCCGGAAATTGGTTCGGTCCGTAGTTATTGGAACAATTACTGATGACATAGGGTAAACCGTAGGTTTCGCCGAAGGCTCTGACAAAGTGATCGGAACTGGCTTTAGACGCCGAATAGGGTGAATTAGGGTCGTAAGCTGTTTCTTCTGTAAACAAGCCTGTTTCGCCTAAGCTGCCATAGACCTCATCGGTGCTGATATGGTAAAATAAATGCTCAGCATCGTCGCCTTCCCAGTGCTTATGTGCCACATGAAGTAAGTTGAGCGTGCCCATAACGTTGGTCTCTACAAAGGCAAACGGATTAGTGATGGACCGATCGACATGAGATTCTGCCGCCAAGTGAATAACACTGGTGAAATTATGCGCCTTAAATAAACGTTCAATTTGTGGCCTATCACAAATATCGGCTTTAATGAACGTGTAATTGGCTTTGTCCTCGATGTCTTTGAGGTTTTCTAAGTTACCGGCGTAGCTTAGGGCATCCAGATTAAAGATATGAGCCTCAGGATATTTATCCACAAAAAGCCTAACCACGTGGCTTCCTATAAATCCTGCGCCACCAGTGATGAGGATGTTCTTATATTTAGACATGTTTTAAAATAAATTTATCTGGCATCAAATATATAAAATAAAAAATGTTGACGATGGCTTTGTGTAAACAAATAACCTTTTGGTAATAGAGCAATGGACTTATACATTAAAATAATTTTATATACTTGTGCTTTACATCCCAAATAAAACACCATTTTTAGATATTTGTGCGGTGCGAAGTTTGCAAGTTCGTAGCTGTATCATTTTTTGACAAACTTATTTTTTGCACTCAAAAACAAACTTAAAGTCAAAAAATATTCGACCCGCTTCGGGGTCGTCAATTGTATGGGGGTTTATGGCCTATAAATATATGACCCGTTCCGGGGCAATCTTTCTGCTGGGCGATGTCTGCAATTTCGCACCCCCACTTCCTTATTTACTCGTTAATTTAAAAAGCCGCAAACTTTTATTTAAAACAGGTTTGCGTTTTACTGATGGATTGAAAGGTATGGAAAAGACCCAAAAGGTTGGGGAAACCTTTCGGGTCAATCAGTCTGCTGGGCGATGTTTGCAAGTTCGTAATTTATCATTTTGATAAACTTATTTTTTCACTCAAAAACAAACTTAAAGTTAAAAGACATTCGACCCGCTTCGGGGTCGTCAATTGTATGGGGTTTATGGCCTATAAATATATGACCCGTTCCGGGGCAATCTTTCTGCTGGGCGATGTTTGCAACTTCGCACCCCCACTTCCTTATTTACAGCTTAATCTATAAAGCCGCAAACTTTTATTTAAAACAGTTTTGTGTTTTACTGGTGGATTGAAGGGAAAAAGAGAAGACCCAAAAGGTTGGAAAAACCTTTCGGGTCGATAACTCAGCTGTGCGAAGTTTGTTACATTGCAACCTTATCAAATGTCCATACTTTCAAGATTTGGAGAGCATAAAATTAAGGCTGAAAGCACTATTTATCGATCAAGAATAGGTCGCCTAATATAGTTTAGATATTTGTATAGCTTT
>CAYMXD010000104.1:0-7244 GCA_964394095.1 uncultured Mesohalobacter sp.
AAAAATAAGGCAATAGCATGCTTACAAGTTTTGGGATTAACCGCATAACCCTATAGTTTTCAAAACCTGTCGGGTTTTTAATTGAATTTGCTGTCAACATTTAAACCTAATTTTTTTTCTACAATCAAATCTATATCTAAACTATTGTGAATAAATTATATAGCCAAGTTTGTTTGAAAAATAGTTCCGAAAACCTACAAGGGTTCGAAAAACTAACAGTTATCAGTAAGTGCTCGACATTAAGATACAGCTATTGTTCGGAAAAGCTATCTTCATATGAACACTATAAATTGCCCCAGAAAGGTTCAAAATATTTATGGCAAAAATGTTATCATTCCAATACGAGCCCAACGGGGTCGAATACTTTCTGCTTAGATAGATTTGAATACCCTTTTAGATTTTAACAGAAAAAAACACCATACTAAATCCTAATAAAAGCCTTAAATTCCAGCATATCAATCTGCATTATTTTAGGCTTTCGTATTTTTGTCAAAAACTATCTGATATGAAAAGAGTTGTTGTTGGTATGAGTGGTGGTGTAGACTCCAGTGTGGCAGCTTACCTTTGTAAACAACAAGGTTATGACGTTATTGGTCTATTTATGAAAAACTGGCACGACGATTCAGTAACCATAAGCGACGAATGTCCTTGGCTAGAGGACAGTAACGATGCCATGCTTGTGGCTCAAAAACTGGGGATTCCATTCCAAACAGTTGATTTAAGCGAAGAGTATAAAGAACGCATCGTCGATTATATGTTCAAGGAATACGAACAAGGGCGCACCCCAAACCCGGATGTCTTGTGCAACCGCGAAATTAAGTTTGATGTAGTTCTTAAAATCGCAGAATCCTTAGGCGCAGATTATGTCGCCACAGGACACTATTGTCGGAAAGATAGTTTTGAAGTTGATGGAAATACAACTTATAGACTGTTAGCAGGACAAGACCAAAACAAAGATCAGTCGTATTTTCTTTGCCAGATCAATCAGGAGCAATTGTCTAAAATTCTGTTTCCGGTTGGCGAACTTCAAAAGTCTGAAGTCCGACAAATTGCTATGGAACAGGATTTAACAACCGCAGAAAAAAAGGACTCGCAGGGCTTATGTTTTATTGGAAAAGTGAAACTGCCTGAATTTCTTCAGCAACAATTACAATCCAAAAAGGGCAGAGTCGTTGAAATCCCGATTGATTATCCAAAATATAGAGAGCACAAATCAGATGACATTTTAAGTCTATCTGAAAAGTATGTCTATCAATCTGAATCAGGCATAGATAAAGGCGAACACAAGGGCGCGCACTTTTACACCAAAGGACAGCGAAAAGGCCTAAACATTGGTGGTACACCAGAACCGCTTTTTGTGATAGATACCGATGTAAAGTCAAATACGATTTATGTAGGGCAAGGCAAAAACCATCCCGGTCTGCATCGGCGGGGCTTAAAAGTTTTAAATAAAGATGTACATTGGTTAAGAGAAGATTTTAAGCTGAAAAACGGCGAAGAACAAGCCTATAAAGCCAGAATAAGATACCGACAGCCCTTAGAAAAGGCGACCCTTTATCAAAGAGAAGACGGACTTTATATTATTTTTAAAGAAGCTCAAACCGCAATAGCCGAAGGCCAGTTTGTCGCCTGGTATCAGGACGATGAACTAATTGGGTCTGGGGTTATTAATTAATTTGAAAATTTGGTAATTTGAAAATGTGGTATGGAATAATTTGATAATGTGATAATTTAGCATTGTTTTAATTTGAAAATATGATGATTTGAAAATTTGATAGTGTAGCAGTGTTTTAATTTGAAAATGTGTTGATTTGAAATTTTGATGATTAAGCTTTAAGTCTTCGGCGTAGCCTGTCTTGATGAGCCAAGTCGAAAGGCTTAGGGAGGCGTCTTATAACCTTACAAACTCATAAACTTATAAACTCATAAACTTATAAACTCATAAACTTATAACCTCATAACCCTTCGACTACTCAGGGCAGCGCCTCATAAACTTATAAACTCATAAACTTATAAACTCAAAAAATAAATGTTCAAAAACAACAGAATCACAGAACTATTCAACATACAATATCCGCTCATTCAAGCTGGGATGATTTGGGCAAGTGGTTGTAAGTTGGCCTCAACCGTGAGTAATGCCGGTGGTCTGGGTATCATCGGCGCTGGCTCGATGTATCCTGAAATTCTGGAGGAACACATCACTAAATGTCAACAGGCGACAGACAAACCTTTCGCCGTCAATGTGCCCATGCTCTACCCCGATATTGACAAAATCATGGAGATCATCGTCGATAAAAAGGTAAAGATTGTATTTACGTCTGCCGGAAACCCAAAGACGTACACTTCTTTTTTAAAATCTCATGGTATTAAAGTTGTTCATGTAGTGAGCAGTGTGAAGTTTGCTTTAAAAGCCCAAGAGGCTGGTGTTGACGCCGTGGTTGCTGAAGGTTTTGAAGCCGGTGGACACAATGGCCGTGAGGAAACCACCACATTTACGCTTATTCCTATGGTCAAAAAGGCTCTGAATATTCCTTTGATCGCTGCTGGTGGAATCGGTAATGGACAAGCCATGCTGGCAGCCATAATCCTTGGCGCTGATGCTGTTCAGGTGGGCACCCGTTTTGTAGCCAGTGAAGAAGCCTCTTCACATCTCAATTTCAAACAAAAAGTTGTCGATATTTCAGAAGGTGAAACTCAACTGACATTAAAAGAGCTGGCTCCGGTAAGAATGATTAAAAACAAATTTTTCAATGATATTCAGTCGCTATATCAAAATGCACCAAGTAAAGAAGAGTTGAAGGAATTACTAGGCCGTGCTCGAGCTAAAAAGGGGATGTTTGAAGGTGATTTAGACGAAGGCGAATTAGAAATCGGACAGATTTCAGGTCTTATAGATGAGATTTTGCCTGCGGAGGACATCGTGAAGAATATGATTGAAGAATATTCTAAAGCAATCACTAAAATATGTGATTAAATTAAACGCTATGAAAATCCTTCAACTATCAATCATTCTGTCTTTTGATCATTTTTTTTAAGTATAAAAAACCACAAAACTCAATCAGCTTTTAAAAAGCGTAGACTATATTAACAAACTAAAAATATTTGGTCTTTTAAATTCTATTTCCTAATGGTTCTTGGTTTGATATTTTTTTTAGGTATAGAAATGTAAAATAATATTGGCAATTTTTCCAGTTTCATTAATAAAAATCAATAGTAGTTAAATTAATTTCAGTTCTAGGCTAATAGATTGTCAGTTTAATGAAAGCTAATTTTTATTAGCACTAATAATCTCAACTTCAAAGCCTGGTTTATACTCTATAATGTAAAGACCTTTATTTTCGTAAGTGTCTTTCATGAATTCCTTTAAATACACAAAACGATTTTCATTATACTCTGTTAAAGGATTTAGTGCTTCTTCACTGTCTAATGTTCCTTCATAAGCTAACCTCAATAGAATATCATAAGTCATGTCATATGCTCTAAGAACATATCTGTTAGGCACATACCCATTTTCTTTAATGTAATCCTCAATCATTTTATTTGATTCAAGTACATCATACTTTGAAACACTAACATAGGTAAAAAACAATTCAGAAAGAGATTTGTTGCTCAAAACCTCACCAAATGCGCGGTTTCTATCCGAAGTAAATAATCTTACGTTGAACTGTATAACATCTTTATCGCTTTTTGATTTTCCCTTATCATCATCTTTTCCTTCAGTGTATCCTTTCTGGAATTTGTATAGACTCGTGACCACATTTTCTGAAACGCCTATCTGGTCTGTCTCTAATACTACCCAGTTCTCTTTATCTTTTTCATGTAGAGTTTTCAATTGTTCCAATTCCACCGAATAGCCTTTTATATTAAGATATTTTGCGTCAGGAAAGGTATATTTATATTTTTTATAGGCCTCTGTAGTCGTACTATCTGTAACAACAATCAAATTGACCTCCTCTGTTAATGTACTATCTATATGTGTGATAAGCGTTTCTGTTTTTGAATTTTGAGAAGGCAAGGTATTGAAAACATAAGATGAAGGGTTTTCCATTTCAGTGAATGGCAAGAATACAGGGGTTTGTTGAGCCGAAACTTCACTCACAAGGGTATTGATGTTTTTAGGAAAAAGAGGGCCAATGATGGCATCTCTATCACTAATTATGTTTTCTGAAAGTATAGAGTCTATAACACGAGGATTTCTTTTGGTATCATAAACCTTAAGGTCGGTGTAAATTCCTTTAGACCTAGCTTGTTTCACCGCAAGATTAACACCCTCGTAAATGTCAAGCGAAATATTAAGAAAATTGTCTTTTAATATAATTTGCTTTTTATCAATACTGTCTTTTTCAAATGCATCTAAACTAAAAGGTAGAAAAACAGCCAATTTTTTTTCATTCAAATTTTGAATTCTATTTTCTAAATTCACAATTTTCATAGCCTCATTCAAGGACTCCAGGCGTTCAGGTAATTTAATAATCGTTCCAGCTTTCAGCCCTTCACGTCTAACGATAGGATTGAGTTTGAATATAATATCTTCACTGACTTTGAATTCTTTGCTAAGGCTGTAAAGGGTTTGCTGTTTGGGAACTTTATAATATTGCAAATTCATATCTAGACTAACCAAATCAAAATCTTCATATTCCGATTTTGATGGAACAATCTTTACAAACTGACCGCTCCTTACTTCAGTTACGCCCTGATTAAGGCTGTCAAAAGTTTGAGTGGTCATTCCGTATTTTTTGGTGATGTCAGACTTTCTTTCGTTTGGTAGTACTATATGTTTAAATGCAGAGAAATTTGAGTTTTTAATACTTTCATTAAAATCTACATTCTGAAATTCTTCAGGCAGTTTGTAAGCCGGTATTTTAATGACTTCCCCGGCTCTTAGTTCATTTTCGTAAAGTTGTGGATTAAATGCTTTTAATTCGGCTATACTTATATTGTAATTTCTGGATATACTGTATAAAGTCTCTTTAACCTTCACTCTATATCTTATAAACCCAAAGTTTTTATTTTCAGATTTAGGTATAACAATTTTTTGAGCTGTAAGAGAGCTCACATTTCGTAAATCCGGGTTATACTGGTATAATAAATCTAATGTAATGTTATTATCTGTTGCAATACTTTGTGGCGTGTCATTGGGTTTAACGTCATAAACTGTATAATTTTGAGCATTTGCTGCAAAGCCAAAAAGAAGACAAAAAACATAAACACAAAATCTATTCTTATCCATAATTATTCCCATTCTATTGTTGAAGGTGGCTTTGAACTGATGTCATAAACCACTCTATTCACGCCTTTAACCTGATTAATGATTTTGTTGGATACGTTTTGAAGAAATTTATAAGGTAAATCTACCCAGTCGGCAGTCATACCATCCGTAGATTCTACAGCTCGTAAAGCTACAACTTTTTCATAAGTTCGTTCATCACCCATCACGCCAACAGAATGAACAGGCAAAAGCATTGCACCGGCTTGCCAGACTTTATCATATAAATCCCAATCACGAAGAGCTTTAATAAAAATATGATCTACTTCCTGCAAAATACTCACTTTTTCCGGTGTTACGTCATCTAAAATTCTGATGGCTAATCCGGGGCCTGGAAACGGATGTCTGCCTAAAAGTAATGGCGAAATCCCTAACTCCTTTCCTACTCGCCTGACTTCATCTTTAAACAACATCTTCAATGGCTCTACGACTTTAAGTTTCATAAAATCGGGCAAACCTCCTACATTATGATGAGACTTTATAGTCACAGACGGCCCATTTACAGACACCGATTCAATGACATCCGGATAAATTGTACCCTGAGCAAGATAAGTCACATCTTTGATTTGATGAGCCTCGTCGTCAAAAACTTCAATAAAAGCATTTCCAATGCGTTTTCGTTTTTTCTCTGGATCTTTTACATCTTTCAGAGCCGAAAGAAAACGTTCGGATGCATCCACACCCTTTACATTAAGACCCATATCTTTATATTGCTCTAAAACATCGTCAAATTCAAATTTTCTCAACAATCCATTATTGACGAAAATACAGTATAAATTTTTACCAATGGCTTTATGGAGTAATACCGCTGCTACACTGGAGTCAACGCCTCCACTGAGTCCTAAAACTACTTTTTGATCTCCAATGGTGTTTTTTAAGTCTGTCACCGTCATATCCACAAATTTAGCCGGCGTCCAGTCTTGAGGGACTTTAGCAATTTTGACTAAAAAATTTTCTAACAAGGCTAAACCATCTGTGGTGTGGTAAACTTCTGGGTGAAATTGAATCCCGTAAGTTTGCTCATCATCAAACTGAAACGCAGCCATTTCCACATCTTCTGTTGAGGCAATGCGGTGAACATTACCCGGTAATGATTTAATTGAATCGCTATGAGACATCCACACTTGTGAACCGCTGTGAATCCCATCAAATAAGGGGTTATCTCTCTTTATATCTTGTAGATGCGCTCGTCCAAATTCTCGAGTATTTGAGGCCTCTACACTTCCACCATGCTGTTGAATGAGATGCTGAGCACCATAACAAACACCCAGAAGAGGCATTTTCCCTTTAATTTGACTTAAATCCGGAATCGGGGCGTCTTCATGTCTTACGGAAAAAGGACTACCCGATAAGATGACCGCTTTAAAGTCTGATAAATCTTCGGGGATTTTATTATAAGGTTTAATTTCGCAATATATGTTGAGCTCTCTTACTCGTCTTGCAATCAACTGCGTGTACTGCGAACCAAAATCTAAAATGAGTATATTTTTTTGCATGAACAAAAGTAAAAATTTGAATTTTAATTAACTCAAAAATTCATTGAAATAAATTGATTATTCTACTTTACTTATCATTTTTAATTGATTTGATGATAATATATTAAAAATTGAATAAGACAGCTTAAAGTAATGCTCGAAAATAAGCCTTATTATTATATTTGGATAAAAAATGCTATCAGAAATTTTTGAAGACATCATCAATGAAATTAAGTTCGGATATTTAAAACGCAAACACGCCAACAAATATTGTAGTTTGGCCAGCGTTAATAATAATAAGCCTATCTTGAGAACAGTTGTACTTAGAGACATGTCAGAAAAATACAAGCTTATTTTTTTTACTGATAAAAGGTCCGAAAAAGTAAAACAGTATAAGGAAAATCCAAATGCCGAAGTCTTGTTTTATAACCACAAAAAGCTTTTACAAATTAAAGTAGGAGGAAAAATCAGTTTAATTCAGGATAAAGAGCGTATAAAATATT
>CAYMXD010000105.1:0-7216 GCA_964394095.1 uncultured Mesohalobacter sp.
TTTTTTGTTTAGAAAATCTCATAATTATGCTGATTTACCTGCTTTTCTTCTTATATATTCACCAACATACCTAATTCCTTTACCTTTATAAGGTTCTGGTTTTCTGTATGAACGTATTTTTGCTGCAACTTGGCTAACCAATTGTTTATCGTGTGAGGTTAGCTTGATAATTGGGTTTTTACCTTTTTCAGATACGGTTTCAACTTTTACTTCAGGCGCAAGTTGTAGAACAATATTGTGTGAAAAACCTACTGCAATATCTAATTTTTGACCCTGATTCGTTGCACGATAACCTACCCCAACTAATTCGAGTTCTTTTGTAAAACCTTTGGTTACTCCTTCTATCATATTATTGAAAAGGGCTCTATATAAACCGTGCTTAGATTTTATATTCTTGTTGTCATTTGGTCTCTCAAGCAATATTTCACCATCTTCTTGTTTAACCTCGACATCTTCGAACTTTTGGCTAAGTTCACCAAGCTTACCTTTTACAGTAATTAGGTTGCCTTTGATTTTAACATCAACACCATCTGGAATTGTTACCGGACTATTTCCTATTCTAGACATAACTTTTTTTTATACTATTAATATATGTAGCAAAGTAATTCACCACCAACATTAGATCTCTTAGCTTGTTTTCCCGTCATTAAACCTTTGGACGTAGATACGATAGAAATACCTAATCCATTTAATATTCTAGGGATTTCATCGTGACTAGCATATTTTCTTAAACCCGGCTTACTGATACGTTGTATTCTTTTAATGACAGGCTCTTGGGTTTGTTTATCATACTTAAGAGCTATTTTGATGATACCTTGTTTATCATCATCCATAAATTTATAACTCAAAATAAAACCTTGATCAAAAAGGATTTCAGTCAAATCTTTTTTGAGATTAGAAGATGGTATCTCCACAGTTCTGTGACAAGCAGCTACAGCATTTCTAATTCTGGTTAAGTAATCTGATACAGGATCTATATTCATTTTTTAATCTTTTAATATTACCAGCTGGCTTTTTTAACACCTGGAATTAAACCTTTATTTGCCATTTCTCTGAACATTACACGTGAAATACCAAATGTTCTCATGTAACCTTTTGGTCTTCCGGTAAGTTTACAACGGTTATGCAATCTTACTGGTGAAGAGTTTTTAGGAAGCTTTTGTAAAGCTTCATAATCACCTGCTTCCTTCAATTGCTTGCGCTTTTCAGCGTATTTCTCTACAAGTTTCTCACGTTTTACTTCACGTGCTTTCATTGATTCTTTAGCCATACTAGTTCTTTTTAAAAGGCAAACCTAATTCTGTTAATAATGCTTTTGCTTCTTTATCGGTATCTGCAGTTGTCACAAAAGTGATATCCATACCAGAGATACGATTTACTTTATCTATATTTATTTCAGGAAAGATAATTTGTTCTGTAATTCCCAGATTATAATTACCTCTGCCATCAAATCCGTCAGACTTTATTCCGCTAAAATCTCTTACACGTGGTAAAGCAGAAGTTATTAATCTATCTAAAAATTCGTACATTCTATCTCCTCTAAGGGTAACTTTTGCACCAATTGGCATGCCTTTTCTTAATTTAAAAGACGCCACATCTTTTTTAGACATTGTAGCTACCGCTTTCTGACCGGCTATTCTTGATAATTCATCAATAGCGTGATCGATTAATTTCTTATCTGCTATAGCCTCACCTACACCTCTACTCAAAACAATTTTTTGAAGCCTTGGCGTTTCCATAACATTAGAATAATCAAATTCTTTAACAAGATTCTTGATAACTCTTGTTTTGTATTCTTCTTTCAATCTAGGTATATATTCCATCACTAGCTAATTACTTCGTTTGTTTTCGTTGAAACCCTAACTTTTTTTCCGTCCTGAACTTCAAAACGAACACGAGTTGGATTTCCCTCTTTATCCATTAGGGCTACATTTGAAATATGTATAGGAGCTTCTTTTTCCTGTATGCCACCTTGTGGATTCTGGGCGTTTGGTTTAAGATGCTTCTTAATCATATTTACATTTTCTACAATAACTTTATCGCTATCATATAGAACCTTAAGAACTTTACCCTCTAGGTTTTTATTTTCACCAGCTATTACCTTTACCGTATCGCCTGTTCTGATTTTTGATTTCTTCATCATTAAGGTTTTAAAGCACTTCTGGTGCTAATGAAACAATTTTCATAAATTTATTATCTCTCAATTCTTTGGCCACAGGTCCAAAAACACGTGTTCCACGCATCTCACCCGTAGGATTCAGCAATACACATGCATTATCGTCAAATCTAATGTAAGATCCATCTGGTCTTCTTACCTCTTTGTTAGTTCTAACGATAACAGCAGTAGAAACGGCACCTTTTTTAATATTTCCGTTGGGTGTAGCCTCTTTTACGCTAACAACCACTTTATCACCTACTCTAGCGTATCTTTTTTTAGTACCGCCTAATACTCTAATAACCAAAACTTGTTTGGCTCCGGTATTGTCTGCTACTCTTAATCTTGATTCCTGTTGTACCATAATTATTTAGCTCTTTCAATTATATCAACTAGTCTCCAGCGTTTAGTCTTGCTCAAAGGTCTAGTTTCCATGATTTTTACAGTATCGCCTTCATTACATGTATCTTTTTCGTCATGTGCGACATACTTCTTTGTTTTCAATACGAATTTTCCGTATATGGGGTGTTTGATTTTTTTCACTTCAGACACCACTATGGACTTAAGCATTTTGTTGCTCGTTACAACACCAATACGTTCTTTCCTTAAATTTCTTTTTTCCATTTTATCGAAGAATTAAGCTAGGTTTCTTTTGCTAATCTCAGTACTCATTCTTGCTACAGTTCTTCGTTGAGTTCTGATTTGCATAGGATTTTCCAGAGGCGTTAATGTATGAGCCATTTTGAGCTCATTGACCTTTTGCTTGGTTGTTTCGAATGCTTCAACCAAATCAGCGTCAGATAATTTTTTTATTTCAGATTGTTTCATGATAAATTTATTCTTGATAATCTCTTGCTACGACAAATTTTGTCTTCACCGGAAGTTTTTGAGCAGCCAGTCTTAGTGCTTCTTTTGCTACTTCTTGTGAAACACCACCTATTTCAAACATAATTCTACCTGGTTTTACAACAGCTGCATAGTATTCAACAGCACCTTTTCCTTTACCCATTCTTACCTCAAGAGGTTTTTTGGTTATAGGTTTATCCGGAAATATTTTAATCCATAAAGACCCTTCTCTTTTCATAAATCTTGTTGCAGATATACGTGCAGCTTCAATTTGTCTTGAAGTTATGAATGAAGAATCCAAAGATTTCAGACCAAAAGTCCCGTTAGAAAGTCTGTGGCCTCTTCCAGCATTGCCTTTCATGCGGCCTTTCTGCTGTTTTCTAAATTTTGTTTTCTTAGGTTGTAACATGATTACAATATTTTATTTTCTTCGTCTTGATCTTGAACGATTAGACTTCGTATTCTTTCCTCCTTTTTTCTGCAGTCCTACAAGCGGTGACAATTCTCTTTTACCATAGACCTCACCTTTCATAATCCATACTTTAATGCCTAGTCTTCCATAAGTCGTATGCGCTTCAACTAGAGCATAATCTATATCTGCTCTAAAAGTTGATAAAGGTATTCTTCCGTCTTTGTAAGACTCTACCCGTGCCATTTCAGCTCCATTTAATCTACCAGCAATTTGAATTTTGATACCTTCAGCATTCATTCTCATGGTAGCTGATATAGCCATTTTTATAGCTCTTCTGTAAGAAATTCTATTTTCAACTTGTCTTGCAATACTTGAAGCTACTAGATGAGCATCGAGTTCAGGCCTTTTGATTTCAAAAATATTGACTTGCACTTCTTTATTGGTGAGCTGCTTAAGCTCTTCTTTTAATTTGTCAACTTCCTGACCGCCTTTTCCAATGATAATGCCTGGTCTGGCTGTAGTTATAGTTACTGTAACAATCTTAAGAGTGCGTTCAATAATAACTCTAGAAACACTTGCTTTAGAAAGTCTAGCATGGATATATTTTCTAATTTTATCATCTTCAGCAATATTATCACCGTAGTCATTTCCACCATACCAATTGGATTCCCAACCTCTTATGATTCCTAATCTATTGCCTACAGGGTTAGTTTTTTGTCCCATAATCTTTCTTAACTTTCTATATTATTGTTTTCACCTAAAATTAATGTCACGTGGTTAGAACGTTTTCTTATTCTATGTGCTCTACCTTGTGGAGCTGGTCTTAATCTTTTTAGCATTCTGGCGCTGTCTACTTTTATTTCTTTTATATAGAGTCCGGCTTGCTCTATATCTGCATCTTCATTCTTTTGCTGCCAGTTTGCAATAGCAGATAATAGTAATTTTTCTACTCTTTGAGCAGCTTCTTTTTTACTAAATTTTAAAACCTGCAAAGCTTTTTCTACTCCCATACCTCTCACTAAATCAGTAACCAAACGCATTTTTCTTGGTGAAGTAGGGCAATTATTTAGCTTGGCATATGCTAAATTTGCCTTTTGCTCTTTTATAGCTTCAGCACGTTGTTTTTTTCTAACTCCCATGATAAATTATTATCGTGTTAACTTTTATTTTCTTTTACCTGAGGTATGTCCTCTAAATGTTCTTGTTGGTGAAAATTCCCCTAACTTATGACCTACCATATTCTCAGTCACAAAAACAGGAACGAATTGTTTTCCGTTATGAACCCCTATGGTTTGTCCAACAAAGTCTGGAGTTATCATGGATGCTCTTGACCATGTTTTTATAACGCTTTTCTTACCTGATTCCACATTCTGAGCAACTTTTCTCTCTAACTTGTAGTGGACAAATGGTCCCTTTTTTAGTGATCTTGCCATGTCTTAGTTCTTTTTCTTTTTCTTTTTACGCTCAATAATAAACTTATTACTAGATTTAGTTAGCGATCTAGTTTTAAAACCTTTAGCTGGTATACCTTTACGAGATCTTGGGTGACCACCTGATGCTCTACCTTCACCACCACCCATGGGGTGATCTACAGGGTTCATAACAACTGGTCTTGTTCTAGGTCTTCTACCTAACCATCGGCTTCTTCCTGCTTTACCGGCAACTAATAACTGATGATCACTATTAGACACAGCTCCGATTGTTGCTTTACAATCAGACATGATTAATCTGGTTTCTCCAGAGGGTAATTTAATGGTAACATATTTACCTTCTTTAGCCGTAAGTTGCGCAAATGTTCCTGCACTTCTAACCATAACTGCACCTTTACCGGGTACTAATTCTATACAAGATATAATAGAACCAAAAGGTATCTTAGATAATGGTAAAGCGTTTCCAATTTCTGCTGGTGCATTTTCTCCAGATTGAATAGTTTGGCCAACTTTAATACCACTCTGTGCAATAATGTATCTTTTCTCACCATCCTTATATTGAAGTAAAGCGATAAAAGCTGTACGATTTGGATCGTATTCTATAGATTTAACGGTAGCAGGCATATCGGTTTTATTTCTTTTAAAATCGATAAGTCTGTAACGTCTTTTGTGACCACCACCTTTGTAACGCATGGTCATTTTTCCTTGATTGTTTCGACCACCAGATTTTTTTATCGGAGCAAGTAATGACTTCTCCGGCTTGTCAGTTGTTATGGCGTCGAACCCATTTACAACTTTAAATCGCTGACCTGGCGTTATTGGTTTTAATTTTTTTACAGGCATGTCTTAGTATTAAAGATTACTGTATAAATCAATAGTATCACCTTCTGAAACCTGAACAATAGCTTTTTTTAAAGCATCTGTTGTTCCACTAACCATACCGGTTTTAGTGTACTTTGTTTTTACTGTTGGTTTGATGTTCATCGTTCTCACTTTGTCAACACTCACACCATATGAAGTTTCAACCGCTTCCTTAATCTGAAGCTTGTTTGCTCTTCTATCTACAAAAAAAGCGAAGCGATTATTCAACTCACTATCTTCTGTAGCTTTTTCTGTAATTATAGGTTTAATTAAAATTTTCATGACTTATTGACTCAAGTTTTGTTCTAATTTCTCAATTACTGACTCAGAAAGCACTAAAACATCGTTGTTTAAAATTCTGTATGTGTTTAATTCTGAGGATGTTAAGACATTATGTCTCTTCAAATTACGGGACGACAAATATACATTATTATTTGCATCTGCAAACACAAATAAGGATTTTTTATTATTTAGCTCTAAATTCTCTAAAACGCTTAAAAATTCTTTAGTTTTTGGCGCATCAAACGAAAAATCTTCTACAACTAAAATTTCTTTATCCGATGTCTTTTGTGAAAGCGCGGAAGCTCTAGCTAAACGTTTTAATTTTTTGTTTAGCTTAAACCTATAGTTTCTTGGTCTGGGTCCAAAAACACGTCCACCTCCTTTAAAAATTGGAGATTTAATGCTACCTGCTCTTGCAGTACCCGTACCTTTTTGTTTCTTGATTTTTCTAGTACTTCCTTTTATTTCAGCTCTTTCTTTGGCTTTGTGTGTACCTTGTCTCTTGCTGGCTAAATGTTGTTTAACATCCAGATAGATAGCATGTTCGTTTGGTTCAATACCAAAAACACTATCTGAAAGATCTACCTGTCTGCCAGTCTCTTTTCCTTTAATATCTAAAACCTCTACTTTCATTATTTTCTGATTGTTAAGTAAGTGTTCTTATGTCCAGGTACGCAACCTTTCACAATGAGAAGATTTTTGTCTTCAACAACCTTTAACACTTTAAGGTTAGTAACTGTAACTTTTTTGTTGCCCATTTGGCCACCCATTTTCATACCTTTAAAAATACGTGCCGGGTAAGACGCCGCACCTACAGAACCAGGGGCTCTAGACATGCTTTGTTGACCGTGAGTGCTTTCAGAACCTCTAAAACCATGACGTTTTACAACACCCTGAAATCCTTTTCCTTTAGATATTCCTGAAATATCTACAAATTCTCCTTCTTTAAACATAGCAACCGTAACATGGTCCCCTAATTTAAAATCCCCTTCATATCCTTGGAACTCGACAACTTTGCGTTTAACAGACGATCCAGCTTTTTTGAAATGGCCTTTTTCTGCCATTGTAGAGCTTTTTTCTGTCTTGTCATCGAAACCAAGTTGAAGAGCTTCATACCCGTCAACCGCTTTGGTTCTGACTTGGGTGACTGGACATGGTCCGGCTTCTATAACTGTACAAGGGATGTTTTTCCCATTCTCGTCATATAAGCTAGTCATGCCTATTTTTTTT
>CAYMXD010000106.1:0-3621 GCA_964394095.1 uncultured Mesohalobacter sp.
TTTAAGGATTAAATCATCCCTTTTATAAAGAATTTTCACTGCGAACTTAATTTTTATCATTTTTTAAAATAAAGCACAATCTAGCATGCTTATTTAAAGAGTCTTATATCTATAGTCTAACAGTGACTTGTGCTGAGCTATGCCGAAGTAAACGGTCTATTTTCTAAAAGTTTCGGATGCTTCTGATAATATTTAATAAAATTATAACGCTCCTCTTCCAAAGCCAGTACTGAGCCTTTCGGTAAACTCAAGACAGGCTTTAGACGAAGTAAGGGAAGAGGCTGGGAGATGGGTGTTTTTTAGTAAAATTATTTCCTTTACTATGAAAAAACATCCTTCTTCCGTCTCAGCCTGACCTCACTGGCAGGTTACCTAAGAAGGAAGAAGCTCGTTACCGTATTTAAAAACGTCACAACTAATTAAATAAAATTCGCAAAATTTTTAGGGGGCTCGAAGTGACATTAAGGTGTTGATTTATAATAATATAAAAATAAATTTCAGAATTTAAAAGATATACAGTTTTATACACGGAAAACTCAGAAACTTCAGATATATAATTAACTTCTAGTGTAGGTAAAAATGGTGTTAACTAAAAGTCGGCATATATTCCCGTCCTTCTACAACAAAGTATGGCGTCTGCTTTTCACTAACTTGAAATTTTAACCAATACCTGATCCAGAGCAAATTTTGTGTTTCTACATCATTATTTTGGGCTGAAAGTTGATATGAGAAAAGTATCAACATCAAAAGGGTTCCATATTGTTTAAGCATGGATATGATTTAGAATGCGAATTTACAAGATTAAGGAAGAAGTAGTGGATTGATTCCAAGTAGATGTGTATGAAAATATGACAACAAACAGTTTTTGTTCATGAAGTCGTTTCCGCTGATATTTTTATCCTTTATATTTTCAACAAGGTCTAGTCTTGAAAAGTGTTTTAAATAGTTTTGAGCTAAAGGCTTATAGGAATAATGCCAGGGTTCAAATTTAAAGCCATTTCTGTCTTCACTATCGGTATAGACCAAATAAAATCCAAAATCTGAGCCATAGGTATTTATCCATTGGTATAATTTACGGTAAACACCGTTTTTATTGAAGTTATCAGGAACCAAGTAACCTTTTTTGGGTTGAGGAGCATTGGCATCTATAATATCTATCTCTGTTCCCCAATGGTGTCTAGATGTCCCGGGAATAGCGGAATAGGATGAAATAAGATTAAAAATTTCTTCTTCTGAAAGATTTTGTTTCCTGTATCTCTCATACTTTTTGTTCCAAATTCTCAATTGATCATTAAAGTCTCTATAACCTGAAAGTATCTTAATATCGATTTCATCTTTAAATGCAGCGGTATGCATTTTTTTAAAAGCTTGATATGCAGAGGTATCTAAGATTCTGTTGGTGCTAAAATTTGGCTTTTCTTTTCCAGTAAGCAGAAGATTTGAAGGCTTGTTTATGCTTTGATAAAAACTTACAAAGCTAAGTCCCATAGTGGCTAAAACATTCAATTTTATAAAATCTTTCCGTTGCATGATGTTATAATTTTTTAAACATCAATACATGTGGGCCGACATAAGGGATTTCAAAAATATCTCCTTTTTGCTGATAAGCCTGTTTGGTGTAAAATGTTTTAGCTGAAGTTCTTACATTGCACCAAATGAAATTGATTGCTTCAAGTTTTAGTTGACGTTCTGCAAATTTTAATAATTCTTGACCGATATTTTTACCTCTAAAATCTTTATCAACAGCCATACCCCGTAGCTGATAGGCTTTTTTATCATCAAATTTTGGATGATTGTTATGCATAAAACTCAAACAACCAATGGTTTTTGAATTATAAACACTAGCAAAATGAAAAGTTGTATCCAACTCATCACCAGTAAAATAAGCTGTTGAAAAAGACCTGCCGGTACGCAAAACCCGATGCCGGAGGTTTAAAATTTCTTCTACATGAACTTGTTTTACTACCGGCTTCAAATTTATTCCATTATTTTATCAACTATTCCGTAGTCAACAGACTCTTTGGCGTCCATCCAATAATCCCTGCTAAAATCTTTCATCACCTTATCGTAGTCCTGACCGCAGTTTTCAGATAAAATTTTAGCACTGAGTTCTTTGATTTTAAGGATTTCCTGAGCTTGTATTTCAATGTTGGTCGCTTGACCCTGAGCGCCACCTAGAGGTTGGTGAATCATGACTTTGGCGTGTGGCTGGATATATCTGTGACCTTTCTCTCCAACCGATAAAAGAATTGACCCCATAGATGCAGCTAATCCGGAACATATTGTATATACAGGACTTTTAATGGCTTTTATGGTATCATAAATCGCAAAACCATCGGTGACATAACCACCGGGGCTGTTAATGAAAAGTTCAATAGGCTTATCATTTTCCATATCCAGATACATTAACCTATCGATGATGTGTTTGGCACTTTTGCCATCTACCTGGCCATTTAGAAATAATTTTCGTTGTTCCAGAAACTTTAAATCAATTAAATCTTGAACCTTGGCGTTTTTATTTGACATGTTAGAATTTTTATTTTGCTAATTTAAGATTTATCCTAAAAACAAGTTTAAAATTAAGGGAGTTTTAAAGGTCTTTTTTATAAGCAATAGCCTTAATTTCTATAAGCAAATGGGGGTGAGGTAATTGATGTACGGCAACGGTTGTTCGTGTGGGGCCATTTTCGTAATCAAAAAAATCGGCATAAACTTCATTATAGCCCTTAAAATCATTCATGTTTACCAAGAACGAGGTAATATCTACAACCTCCTTAAGTGAAGCACCTTCCTCTTTTAAAATATCATCTATATTTTCTAAAACTGCTTGAGTTTGTTTCCTAATGTCCAGATTTGTTGTTCCCATTTCATCGACTTCAACACCAACAAAAGTATTATCAGGTCTACGAGAACTCGTGCCGGATACGTAAATGAAATCTCCAACTTTTTTGACATGCGGAAATTTACCTCTTGGTTTGGCTTTACCTTTAATTACTTTCCCTATCATAGCTAAATTTTTATTCTTGTTTTGTTTGCCAGTTCCAGGCATCTTTGAGTGCATCTGCCATTGTCCGTTTGGCTTTCCAGCCCAAACCTTTTTCAGCTTTGGTAGTATCTGCATAAGCACTTACAACATCACCCGGGCGTCTGCCTCTAATGGTATAGGGTAATTTTAACTGATTGACATCTTCAAAAGTATTGACGACATCCAAAACAGAATTGCCTTTACCTGTTCCTACATTGAATACGTCAAAAGATTCAGTATAATCTTTTTCCAATAACTTTTCTATAGCAACAACATGCACTTCTGCTAAATCCATCACGTGAATATAATCCCTTACACAAGTCCCATCTTCAGTTGGATAATCATTCCCATTTATTTTGAGTTCGTCTCTTATCCCAGCAGCTGTCTGCGTGACATAGGGAACCAGATTTTGTGGAACACCTATTGGTAGTTCACCAATTAAGGCTGTAGGATGCGCTCCAATTGGGTTGAAGTAACGTAATGAAATCGCCTGTAAGTCAGCTCCACTATTAATATGGTCTTGAATAATTTCTTCATCAATTTGTTTGGTGTTGCCGTAAGGTGAGTTGGCTTGTTTTACAGGAGCATCTTCGGTA
>CAYMXD010000106.1:3631-7208 GCA_964394095.1 uncultured Mesohalobacter sp.
AACCGTACAGGACGAACTAAATATTAATTTAGGATGCTTCAGCTTTGTCATTTCTTTAAGCAGATATACCAAAGCGGCCACATTGTTTTCGTAGTAATCCAATGGTTTTTCAACGCTTTCACCAACGGCTTTAAAAGCCGCAAAATGTATAATTCCGGCAATGTCATTATGCTTGTCAAAGAATTTGCTAAGATTTGATTTATTACGAATATCTACTTTAAAAAATTCCGGACTTTTACCGGAAATACGAGTAATACCTTCTAAAACATCTAAAGTGGAATTGCATAGATTGTCTATAATGACCACATCATGTCCTTTTGCCTGGAGGGCGACAACTGTATGTGAACCAATATACCCTAAACCACCGGTGACAAGTATTTTCATTAGTTAAAATTTAATTTTGCACAAATTAAGGATTTTTTGATTTAAATTAAGTTGTAAATACATAAAAAATAAAATCAATTGATATCTTTGAACTAAAATCAAAATCTCTATGTCTTTAACTCCTTCTAATATGCTTGAATTAGGTACAAAAGCACCTGATTTTAGATTGCTTAATGTGAAGAATAATCAATTTGTAGAGCTAAAACACGTTACTGGTAAACACGGTACTGTTGTGATGTTTATATGCAATCATTGTCCTTTTGTGAAGCATGTGAATGATGAAATTGTAAGAGTAGCTAATGATTATAAAGTTACAGGCTTTGGTTTTGTAGCCATTTCTAGTAACGATGTAAAAAATTACCCTCTGGATTCTCCAGAACATATGCTAAAAGTCGCAGAGGAAAAAAATTATCCATTTCCTTATCTTTATGATGAGACTCAGGAAGTGGCCAAAGCCTATGCTGCTGCCTGCACCCCTGATTTTTATGTGTTTGATGAAAATCAGGAATTGTTTTATAGAGGTCAGCTTGACGATTCTAGACCAAAAAATGGTTTGCCACTTACAGGGCGAAGCTTAAGAGAAGCACTCGATGCTTTACTAAATAATAGAGAAATCCCTAAAATTCAAAAACCGAGTGTAGGATGCAATATTAAGTGGAAAGAGGCTTGAGTTGTGAGTTAGAAAGCTTTAATCATACAAGTTGCTAGATTGCATGTTGTTCGTTGTTTTTGAAGTCTTAACCTGAAATCTGCGAACATCAGCGGAATCTGCGGGTGATTTGTAAATGAGTTTATGAGGTTAAAGGTTTATGAGTTTATGTGATAGTTGTGTGATTCTTTCTAGCATACTGGTGAAAACTATATAAAAAGTTTTTAAACCGCAAAGGGCGTGATGTTTTACGCAAGGTTCGCTAAGTTTTTGTTTAGTTACTAGGTGTTGAAATGTTACAATGAATCAATACTTTTGAAATTAAACACAAAAAAACCCGAGTAGTACTTCTCGGGTTTATAATCTTAATTTTCAATTTTACTCCCCCTGACCTAAAGAGAATCCTCTTTGGCCATCGAACTCGTATAGGTTTTCTGTTTTAATGACATCAAAATCATTTTGGTGTAATTTTGAAAGCAAGGCTAATACGTGCTCTTTTTCCACTTTTTTGTATTGTGGCTGTCCGGTTTTGATTTCGACATCTTCTGCTACAAACCGGCATCGCCAATGATCGGTGCAATAGGTTTCTTCTATGCCATTTGGAAATACTTTTACACCTCTGTTGGTAATCATTTTAAGTTTCATTTTGTGGGGCTTTAAGTCTACTAGACCATTACCAATAATCTCTGGGTCACTGCCTTTCCAATCGATAAACACATCTATACCCACCAATTCTTTTTTAGAATCTTCCCTCACATATTCAGGGATATGAATTGCACCTGAACCTTTAGATAATGTACTAATTGGTAAATTTTCAGGGGTTTGTCCAAGACGATTTATAATAGCCTCGGCAAATTCTTCTGTATTTACCTTTTGACTACTGATTGCATTTTGGTACACGTCAGAAGTGTGAAGACCGTCTTCTAAAGTTTTTAGCCAGGCATTTTTGATTTTATCAGCCACTCGAGTTTGACCAATATGAGCTAGCATCATGATGGCTGCATTGAGTAAACCGGACGGATTAGCTATTTTTTGACCGGCTATATCCGGAGCTGAGCCATGAATTGCTTCAAACATGGCTACCTTTCTGCCAATGTTTGCAGAGCCGGCCATGCCGACAGAACCCGCAATTTCTGCAACGATATCAGATATAATGTCTCCATATAAATTTGCAGTAACAATCACGTCATAATCTTCAGCATGGGCTGCAACTTTTGCTGAACCAATATCTATAATTTGGGAATTGCTTTCAATTTCAGGGTATTCTAAAGCTATTTCTTTAAACACATTATGAAACAATCCATCTGTTATTTTCATGATGTTGTCTTTTACCATGCAGGTTACTTTTTTTCTATTGTAAGCTTTGGCGTATTCAAAGGCATAACGGACAATTTTTTCGCAGCCGGGTCTCGTTATGAGTTTTAAACATTGTACAACATCTTCAGTTTGTCGGTGTTCAATTCCAGCATATAGGTCTTCTTCATTTTCTCTGATGACAACGACATCCATTTTAGGAAAGTTGGTTTTAACGTAGGGGTGAAGCGCCGTTACCGGTCTCAAGTTGGCAAATAATCCTAGAGACTTTCTGAGTGTAACATTCAAACTTTTGTAGCCTTTGCCTTGAGGAGTGGTGATAGGCGCTTTTAAAATGATTTTATTTCGAGATATGGCATCCCAGGCGTCTTCACTTATGCCTGAGCTATTCCCTGAGAGGTAAACTTTTTCACCTATTTCAATAGATTCTGTTTCAATTTTCGCCCCTGCAGCTTCCAATATTTTTAAAGTCGCTTTCATGATTTCCGGTCCTATGCCGTCACCATGTGCTATGGCAATTTTTGTAGCTTTGGCTGATGATGCATTTTTTTCTGATGATAGAAGTGTGTTGTTATCCATAAGTTTAGTTTTAAAATTGGACAAATATCAGAAAAATAATCATAAACTTAAATTTATACTTATTATGTTATGCATAAGTTTAGTTTATGTAAATAAATTAAATGAAAAATGATTTGTCTGTCAAGATATAAATAAATCAAGGCAGTGTGATTGAAGTTATAATAAATTTTATCAAATTTTAATCTAAGGTATCATGTAAAACTTCTTGGTTTTAGTGCAATTCCACTAAAAAACCTCTTATGGTTTATGATAATACAATCGAATTAAATGCTAAATTATATTGTTTCAATTTTTTGATTCCCTCTTCATTTCACGTTGCCTCATCGGCATGGCATCAATGGTGTTAAATAAGGTTTCAATGCTTAAAACATCTCGTTGCTGAAGTTT
This sequence comes from uncultured Mesohalobacter sp., assembly GCA_964394095.1. Taxonomy (GTDB): domain Bacteria; phylum Bacteroidota; class Bacteroidia; order Flavobacteriales; family Flavobacteriaceae; genus Psychroflexus. The sequence goes on from CAYMXD010000106.1 coordinate 6,945, forward strand.
TATGCCTCCATCAAGACCAATCAAAATAATTTGAAAGTCTTCATTATTTTGGACATATTTCATTTTGAATTTCTCTGAAATCTTTCCTGTAGGTTTAGAATCTGAATTATCGAAGTTTACGAGTTCATACTGCTCTCCAACTATTTTATACATGATGAGTTTTCTTTCAGCAAGACCTTCTTCTTGGTTGCTAAATTCTTTTAGCTGATTAATAAATTGGTTAGTCTCTGTATCCGTTGGGGCAATTGTCTTGTTTGCATCGGT
>CAYMXD010000107.1:0-7193 GCA_964394095.1 uncultured Mesohalobacter sp.
CGTAAAAGGCCTGTAAGAAAGAGCCTCCGTTTCTACTTCGATAGAATTTCAAAAATTGATCTGTAAGTTTATTTTTTAACCATCCATCTTCTTTTGTTACACCGGTAGCTTTTTTGATTTCTGCATTTGTGGCTCCTGCACTGATAAGCGTATCTATTAGCTTAGTATTAAAATTTAAGCCTGTAGCCATGCGTTGGTTTTTTTGAGCGGCCAGAGTTATAGAGTCTATTACTTCTATGTCTTTATCTTTAAGGCCAGTAAGATTTTGATTATCTTTTAGAGTATTCTGAAGTTTGGCGTACTGCGAAGAATCCAGATGTTCTAAATCAATAGTTTGGCTTTGCTCAAAATTATCTTTCAGAGATTTATCAAAATACTCCACCGAATCTCTGGTGATAAAAGAAAACATAAAGAAAAAAATGACTGAGATAAACAAGTACATTTGTGCCGGATGCAGATAGGTCAATCTTTTACCACCCACAAAGGCTTTTGGTAAATGTCCGGGTTTAAAAATTAAGGGTAAAAAACTCTTAAAAAATCGGGCATCAACAGAAAAATAATTACTTATGGTGTTGCTAAATAAGACACCAAGCGTTAAATCTTCATCGATTTTTTGTCCACATTCCGGACAGTATTTGTGACTTGGCTCGAGTGGAGATAAACAATTGGGACAAGATTTTTCCTGAGACATATCTTAAAGTTATCTAAATATAAAAGTAATAAAAATTCTGTATAAATTACTATAAAGACAAAATTGCTAAAAAATATTTATTGAAAATCTATAGCTCTTATTCAAAATGCATTTTACATTTGCAAAAAATATAAATTATGATAGTAGCGGTTGTAGGTGCCACAGGAATGGTTGGGCAGGTCATGCTTAAGGTTTTAGAGGAGAGAGATTATAAAATTACAAAACTTTTGCCTGTTGCATCATCTAAATCAATAGGTAAAGAAGTGAAATATAAAGGAAAAACCTATCCTGTGGTAGGCATGGATCAAGCCATTAAAGAAAAACCAGACATCGCTCTATTTTCTGCAGGAGGCCAGGTATCTTTAGACTGGGCACCAAAATTTGTTGAAGTTGGTACAACAGTAATTGACAATTCCTCTGCATGGCGAATGCACGAGGATATAAAATTGGTAGTACCGGAAATAAATGCCGGTGAACTCACCAAAGACGATAAAATAATCGCAAATCCTAATTGTTCTTCTATACAATTGGTCATGGCCTTAAAACCCCTGCACGATGCCTACAGCATTAAGAGAGTTATTGTATCTACCTATCAGTCTATTACCGGTACAGGTGTAAAAGCTGTTCTCCAATTAGAGAACGAATACAGGAGTCAATCTGGTCCTGTTGCTTACCCCTATCCTATTCATAAAAATGCACTACCACACTGCGACGTCTTTCTAGATAATGACTATACCAGGGAAGAGATGAAGCTAACCCAAGAGACTAAAAAGATTTTATCAGACCAAAGCGTAAATGTTGTGGCTACAGCGGTACGTATTCCGGTAGTTGGAGGACATTCTGAGAGTGTAAATATAGAATTTAATAAAGCTTTCGAAATTAATGATCTTAAGCAGAAGCTGAAAACGTTTCCCGGTGTGGTTGTACAGGATAATCCGGCTATGAATGTTTACCCTATGCCATTGTACGCTGAAGGTAAAGACGATGTTTTTGTTGGTAGAATACGCAAAGACTTTAGTCAAGAAAACGCTTTGAATATGTGGATTGTAGCCGACAACCTTAGAAAAGGAGCCGCAACCAATGCTGTTCAAATCGCAGAATATGTTCGTGAGCAATTCATGTAAGAAAATTACACGCCTCATCGTTTAGAGGATGATGTAAAAGATGACAATCAAAATCTTGACAAGCTGTTTTAAATTGATAATAAAAGGCCTTAAATCTTAAGAAAGCCTTGACTAATGTTAATTTTTTTCACTAATTAACACGTGTTAGTTTGCCTTAGAATATTTAAATAATATTTTTAGCGAAAATTATTTTATGCGAAATTACCTACTTTTTACATTATTTTTATCCTTATTCATTTCAAAGGCTCAAAATTTTGAAACAACAATCAGCAATTATTTAGATTCAAACGCTGAGCAATTTGAGTTTAAAGGTTCAGACCTTCAGAGTTTCTCCATTACAAATCAATCGTTTTCAAAAAGCATGGCGGTGTACAATGTATATGTGCAGCCATCTCATCAAGGTATTCCTCTTAAAAATGCTATAGGTAGTTTTGCTATAAAACAAAATCGAGTGGTAAGTTTTAAGCATTCATTCATTTCTGATGTTGATCAAAACATAGAAACATCAACAGCAATCATATCTGCAGAAAATGCCATAAATAGGGCGATAGTTGAGTTAAATTTAAATGATAATATAACCTTAAGCCTAAAAGAAACTATTTCTAACTCTGAGTTTGTCTTTGCATCTGATGAGCTTTCAAGTGAAGTTATTCCCGTAAAAAAAATGTATATTCTCGCCGCAGATCATAAACTTCGTTTGGCTTGGGATTTAAGCATTTTAACCAAAGAAGAAAATCATTGGTGGAATGTGTCAATAGATGCTCAAACAGGCGAAATTTTAGAAAAAAACGACTGGATGCTGACTTGCAATTTTGATCATGGTCATCAATCAAAACACCAGAATACTTTATCTAAAAGACAAAATCTTGAAACTTTAAGCGTGACTAATGATGGTTCACAATACAGGGCTTTACCTTTGGGTGTAGAATCACCAAATCACGGTAGTAGCGTATTATTAAACCAACCAGCAGATCCAGTGGCATCACCCTTTGGCTGGCATGATACAGACGGTATAGCAGGTGCAGAATATACCATAACTCGAGGCAATAACGTTTTGGCCAGTGAAGACAGAGATGCTGATAACCTACCGGGATTCTCTCCCGATGGTGGCGCTAACCTAAACTTCGATTTTCCTTACAACCCAAATTTGCCTCCATCTTTGTACCAAGAGGCTGCAATTACCAACTTATTTGTTTGGAACAATTTCAACCATGATTTATGGTATGCCTATGGTTTTGATGAGGGCTCGGGGAATTTTCAGCAAACCAATTACACGGGACAAGGCGTAGGTAACGATTTTGTTGTTGCAGATGCCCAGGATGGATCTGGTATTAATAATGCTAATTTTGGCACACCACCTGAAGGCTTTAATCCTAGAATGCAGATGTTTTTGTGGTCGCCACCGGGACCACCATCCGACCCATTAAGTATAAATATCCCTTCAGATATAGCAGGTGATTATTTTGGTATTGAAGCGGCTTTTGGTCCAGGTTTAACACCTACACCAATCACAGCAGACTTGGTTTTAATAGAAGACGACAATTCTTCAGCATCAACAGATGTGCATGATGCCTGTGATCCTTTAATAAATACTGCAAACTTAAATGGCAAAATCGTCGTTATAAACAGAGGCATTTGTCCATTTGTCGATAAAATTCAAGCTGCTGAAGACAATGGTGCCCTAGCTGTAATAATGGTAAATAACGTTCCTGGAGATCCAATTAGTATGGGAGGTGCTCCAAACAATATTGGTATTCCTTCAATAATGATTTCTAATACTAATGGGCAAGCTTTAATCACGAAACTTCAAAACGGGGAAACTGTAAATGCAACTTTAGTGAATAACGGCCCCTATGAAATTGATGGTGATTTTGATAGTGGGATTATATCTCACGAATACGGACACGGGGTATCTGCCAGGTTAACTGGAGGACCTCAACAAGTTAACTGTTTATTTAATGATGAGCAAATGGGTGAAGGTTGGAGCGACTGGTTAGGGCTTATGATGACTATGAAGCCGGGCGATTTCGCAGAGCAGGCCAGAGGTGTTGGAACCTTTGCAGTTAGCCAGCCTGTTTCAGGTCAAGGCATAAGGCCTGCACCATACTCTACAGATTTTAGTGTTAACCCGGCCACTTATGATTTGAGCAATAATCCGAATATTTCTATTCCACATGGTGTTGGGTTCGTTTGGGCAACTGTGCTATGGGACCTTACCTGGGAATTGATAGATCAATATGGTTTTGATCCTGATCTCATTAATGGTACCGGAGGTAACAACTTAGCCATGCAACTTGTTGTTGACGGCATGAAGCTTCAAAATTGTCAGCCTGGTTTTATTGATGGTCGGGATGCTATATTACAAGCCGATGTATTGGCTAATGCCGGCGCAAACCAATGTTATATATGGAAAGTTTTTGCCAATCGTGGTCTTGGTTTTAGCGCAACTCAAGGCTCATCATTTTCTAGAGACGATCAGGTAGAGGCTTTTGATTTGCCTACAGATATTACTTTGCCTTGTGAAGAATTGTCTGCAGAAGCCTTTAGTTCTACTTCGGTTAAAGTCTATCCAAATCCTGCAGATCATATCTTAAATATCCAGAGTCTTTCGGGAAGTATAGGAAAAGCCAACCTTAAAATTTATGATTTAAACGGCAGACTCGTAAGCAATCAGCCATTAGATTTTAACGAGTTACAGCAAATTGATGTGTCTCAATTGCAGTCTGGTATTTATCTTCTAAAGCTTGAAAATTCTTCTGTAAATATTTCTAAAAAATTAATAATCAAATAATTTAGATTTCTTTTTGATGTTAAAAAGCTGAATTTATTATACATTCAGTATTTTAAATATTACAGACCTATTCAATACGATGTTAGAAGTAAAATCCATTCACTACGCTTATCAAAAAAGCTTTGCACTGAAAAATATATCTTTTAGACTGGATTCCGGTGAGATTCTTGGTGTAATAGGAGAGAGTGGTTGTGGAAAGACAACCTTATTAAAACTTCTTTTTGGAAAGATGGATACCGATAAAGGCGAAATGTATTGGCAAGGCGATAAGATCTTAGGGCCATCGCATCAACTTATTGCCGGGCATGAGGATTTTAAATACGTCACTCAGGATTTTGAATTAATGCCTTATATTACGGTTTTAGAAAACATCATAAAACCCCTTTCCCGCCAGTATCTTGAAGATAATTTCAATAGGGCTAAAGACTTATTAAAGCTTGTAAATCTCGAAAATCACCAGCATAAAAAAGTTAAAAACTTAAGCGGTGGTCAAAAGCAACGGGTTGCTCTGGCTCAGGCTTTAGCAAAACCACCAAAAGTGTTACTCCTAGACGAACCTTTTTCTCATATAGATAATTTTTTTAAAAATGAGCTAAGGCGGAAATTGTTCAAATTTATCAATAAAGAAAACATCACCTGCATTATTGCTACCCACGATAATGCAGATGTCTTGCCTTTTGCTGATAAAATTATGGTATTAAAAAAAGGAGAAATATTAGACTTTAATTCACCTGAAAAGATTTACAATACCCCAAAACATCCCTATACAGCAGGTTTATTTGGTGATTATAATCTAGTACATTCAAATTTTATTTCTTCAAAATTAAAGGTTTCTGAAATTATTGTTTATCCTCACGAAATAGAATTGGTCGTTTCTAAAGACAATAAAGCACAAATTCTCGACACCTACTTTATGGGTGAGGATTATAAAATTGTCATTGAGTATGAAGGTAAAAAATTGATTATCAAATCTATATCTATGCCAGACCTTTCTTTAAATTACGACATAAGATATAAATTAGAAGAAATATTACAACGACTGCATTCATAAAAAATACAGTGTTATTCTTTAATAGTATTAGATTTTAGGAGAGTAATTATATTTTGTTTACATTAGTATAATTGTAAACATTTGCTTATCAACAATAAATGTCATACATTAGTTAAATAAATATCCAGTTATGTCAAAATTTGGGGATATAATAGATTTGGAGGTGCCTGTCCTGCTAAATTTTTTTACGGAATGGGATGAAGACTGTCAGATGGTTCATCCTGTTTTGAAAGATGTAGCAGCAGCCATGGGGGATAAAGCTAAGGTTGTAAAAATAGACGTCGATAAAAACGAGGAGCTTGCCGAAGCGCTTCGTATAAAAAGCCTGCCTACGTTTGTAATTTACAAATCTGGTGAAATGGTCTGGAGAAAAAGTGGTTTTATGGAAGCTAATGATTTGTTGATAAAGCTTAAAGGCGAAGACACAAAAAATTAGAGCTTTATTTTTCTCTTTCAATCACGTAATCTACCATACCAATAAGAGAAGACTTAAATTCTGATTCCGGATAAAAATTCAGAATTTCTAAGGCTTTATGTTGGTATAATTTCATTTGCTCTATAGCATAATCTAGGCCACCATTCAATTTTACATATTCTATAACTTTATACACGCGTTTCTTGTCTTTGTTGTGATTTTTAACTGAATTTATCAACCATTTTTTGTCTTTAGGTTTTGCATGATTTAAGCTATAGATGAGGGGTAAAGTCATTTTTTGCTCTTTAATATCTATTCCGGTTGGTTTACCTATTTTTTGTTCGCCATAATCAAAGAGGTCGTCCTTAATCTGAAAGGCCATCCCAATATATTCACCAAAAAGCCTCATTCTTTCAATATGCTCAGACTCTGGCTTTACAGCAGCAGCACCAAGGCTGCAGCAGGCTGCGATTAAGGTTGCAGTTTTTTGGCGTATAATATCGTAATAAATATCTTCTGTGATATCAAGTTTACGGGCCTTTTCTATTTGTAATAGCTCTCCTTCACTCATTTCTCTCACTGCAACAGATATAATCTTTAATAAATCAAAATCGTCATTATCTATGGAAAGCAATAATCCTTTAGATAATAAATAATCTCCAACCAAAACGGCGATTTTATTTTTCCACAAGGCATTTAAAGAGAAAAACCCACGCCGTCTATTGGAGTCATCTACCACATCATCGTGTACCAACGTTGCCGTGTGGATGAGTTCAATTACCGAAGCCCCTCGGTAGACACGGTCGTTTACTTCACCTTTAGAAACCATCTTAGCGACCAAAAACACGACCATAGGTCGCATCTGTTTGCCTTTTCTGTTAACAATAAAGTGAGTGATTTTGTTAAGCAAAGCGACTTTAGAAGACATAAACAGAGAGAACTTTTTTTCGAAAAGTTCCATTTCATGGGCAATAGGCGTTTTTATTTGGGAGACAACTTTCAATACAATTTATTTTTGAAATGCTAAAATTAAGATTTAATTTGGCAATGCAATTTCTATTTCTTTATATTTACATATTATTAATATTAAATCTTGTTATTATGAAAAAAATTACTTTATT
>CAYMXD010000108.1:0-1602 GCA_964394095.1 uncultured Mesohalobacter sp.
GCCAACGAATTAGAGATCGTTGCCTTCTACATCAATATTAGAAAAATTGAATTTGAGTACGCCAGCGCATCACTAACTGCAGGTGATCAATCAGAAAGTGATGATGACGATGATATTGACCTTAGTTTTGATGAGCTTCCTCAGGAAATCAAAGACTACCTAAACACTAATCACCCTAATGATCCATTTTGTGAAGCGGAAATGGAAGAAGATGATGATGAGCCTTACAAATATGAAGTAGAATTAGCCAGCGGACTTGAATTATACTTTAGAGCAGACCTCACGCTTTATGCTGAAGAACAAGATGATGAGCCCTGTAATGGAAACAACGGTTCTACTGACGATTCTTCAGGCTATGGTGAAGATGAGGAATTTCAGCTTGCCGGTCCCTTTGAAATTAATCTGCTAGATGAGGAGACCACAACCATCGTAAATGTTGACATCCCCATTGGTACTTACGAAGAAGTAGAATTTAAAATGGATAGAAGTAACAATCCTAACTCTGTATTGTACCAAAAATCCATAATGATTACCGGCACTTTAAATGGAACCCCTATGACTTTCTTCCATACATTTGATGAAGACTTTGAAGTAGATTATGAGGACGCAGGCCAAAACCTGGTCATAGACGATTCTAACAACAATGAGGTGACCTTTAATTTTGACCTCAATGCCGTTATAAACGCTGTAGACTTTAGCAATGCCACTGATGGCAATGCTGATGGTACTATAGAAATCAGTCCTGAAGATGCAGACGGCAACAATGCCTTAGCCAATCAAATTAAAACCGCTATTGTTCAGTTTGCTGAGCTTATTGACTAAACAGACATAGCCCTGCAAGTCATAGGTTTAAACTCAATATTAAAACCCGAAAGATGCAAAAGTCTTTCGGGTTTTTATTTTGTATTATGTTTTAAGGAATGCATGCTATTATCAAACATTTTGTATCTTGAACAATCAAAATTCATTACCTATGAATCTATCTTTAACGACACCGGCGCTTTTATTTCCAGCGATTTCACTTTTACTGTTAGCCTATACCAATCGGTTTTTAACCATAGCCGGCCTTATTAGAAATCTATACAAGGTTTATATGGAAAAACCAAATGAAAATATAAAGGCCCAAATAGCCAATTTAAAACGCCGTGTAATTTTGATTAGAAACATGCAGATTTTTGGCATATTATCCTTATTCCTTTGTGTGCTGAGTATGTTTTTAATTTTTGAAGAACTTCAATTCTTTGGTAGTCTCATTTTTGGTATTTCCTTGGTTTTACTTATGATTTCACTGGTATTTTCAATCATTGAAATACAAATCAGTGTAAAAGCACTCAACCTTCAGTTGGAAGATATGGAGAAGTAGTTTTGGGTTTAAGGTTTAAGGTTTACACAGTTTAAGGTTTCGGGTTACTTAATAAAACATAGTTTTATCTTTCAGACTTATTTGTTTTACTGATCACTTCTAAATTCTAATCTCTAACTTCTTGTTTCGGGTTTCGGGTTTGTTTCTAATATTTTAATCCAAAAAAGTCAATTAGTATACTAACCAAAAACGGTCAACGCTATTTAGGGAAGGTCAAAGGTCAAACTTCTAATATCTAA
>CAYMXD010000108.1:1702-7161 GCA_964394095.1 uncultured Mesohalobacter sp.
TTCTAATATCTAACTTCTCGTTCCGGGTTTATGATTCCTGTTGCTGATTGATGACAACTTACAAATTACTACTTACTTCTTACTAATTACTAATCACTACCCTCTTTTGAGTATCGACTTTCAAAGTTTTTTTAAACAAAAAAATCTGCGAAAATCTGCGAAATCTGCGGGCGATATTATGAGTTGCGAGTTCTTTTAATTCCAAATTCCAGGTTCAAGATTTCCAGCTCAAAAACAACAAGCATTTCAGTTGAAACGAAAAACCGCCTCTGTGTGAGACGGTTTAAAGTTATAAACATTAAATTAAAATTAGAGACCCAACATAACTCCCAGAGATATATAGCCTAGGTTTACGTTACTTCCTAGACCGTTATCAACTGATAATGCTCTATAAGCAGCAACGATGTCTAAGTTTTCACTAACACCATAAAGCGCTTTCAAGGCGTAGTAAAAACCACTTTCGACATCACTTGGCTGAACACCAATAGCGTAGCCTACATCAGCACCAAAAGTTAGGTCTTCTGATGCCATAAAACGCCCTGATGCCGCAAGAGGTATAAAACCACTATCATCAACATCAGCAGACACAACAGATCCTCCAATTTCATCACCAAAACTGTAAATGTAACCGGTAGTCCCTCCTACTTTAAATTGTTCTGATACCTCGTATAAATATTCAGCATCCAGAACCAAGCTAAACGTGTAGAGATCACCTGCATCTCCTGTTGGTAATGCAGCACTTAAGCCTAAATTAAACTCTTGAGCCTTAGCAGTAAAACCAACTAAAGCAATTGCAATAATTAGAATAAATTTTTTCATAATATAAATTTTAAGGTTTGTTTATTTCGAACAATTATAAGATTATATTTTACCCTTTAAAAGTCTCAATTTGTATTTGGTATATTTGATTGTATAAGTGGTTTATATTAATTTGTAATTTAACGCATTAGCTTTTCGTAATCTGTTTTTTAATTCAGCGATCATCGGTTTTTAAGTTTTAATCAATTTAAAATATGATGACTTCGTTAATAACTTTAGGTTTCAATCCAAAAAATTTAAAAGTCTTATTTTTAAATTTACACCAAAGATTTCTCACCTATGTATATCATTTTCGACACCGAGACCACCGGACTTCCTAAACGCTATAATGCCCCAATATCAGATACCGACAATTGGCCCAGAGCGATTCAAATTGCATGGCAGTTGCACGATGAATGGGGAAACCTCATTGAACACCAAGATTATCTCATTCGTCCGGATGGCTTTGATATCCCCTACGACTCCGAGCAAATTCACGGCATTTCTACGGCTCTGGCAGAAGAAAAAGGAGAGCCGATTTTAAAAGTTTTGGAGATTTTTAATGAAGCTTTAAAAAAAGCCAAGTTTGTCGTTGGTCAAAATATAGACTTTGATGTCAATATCATGGGGGCGGAGTTTTACAGGGCTTATAACGAAAGCCCGCTATCTGAATATCCGGTTCTTGACACTTGTACGGAGAAAACAGCAAAATTATGTCAAATTCCGGGCGGACGAGGTGGCAGCTTTAAGTTACCCACACTAACAGAATTGCATGAATTCTTATTCAAAGTGCCTTTTAGAGAAGCCCACAACGCCACCGCCGATGTTGAAGCGACGACAAGATGCTTCTTTGAACTCTTAAGAAAAGCGCATTACTCTAAAGAGCAATTGGATGCAGAAGTGGGCTATATTGAAACCTTTAAAGAAAAAAACCCAGCCCCCTTTCAGCTCATTGGTCTTAAACACGTTAATTTAAAAAAGGCTTCAAAAGCCATTGCTAAAAAAACAGCACCTAAAGATGAAGATAAACCCAGCCGAGCAGAACTTGAAGAAAATTTAGAGCATCTGGCCGAGCAGCCTTTTGTGCATTTGCACAACCATAGTCAGTTTTCTATACTGCAATCTACAATGTCTGTTCAAGACCTCATCAGTGCTGCCGCAGAACAAGATATGCCTGCTGTAGCACTCACCGATCATGCCAATATGATGGGGGCTTTTCATTTTGTCAATGAAGCTAAAGCCTTTAAAAAATCTTTGCCTGAAGGAGAAGAACACAAAGCCGTAAAACCCATTATTGGCTGTGAATTTTTTGTATGTAATGACCATTTAGACAAAAGTCACAAAGATCACGGCTATCAAATGGTGTTGTTGGCCAAAAATAAAAACGGTTATCACAACCTGGCCAAAATGTCTTCTATTGCCTACACCAAGGGATTTTATTATGTGCCTCGAATAGACAGGCAAATCGTTGAGCAATACAAGGACGATGTCATTGTGCTATCTGGGAGTATGTACGGTGAAATTGCGTCCAAATTACTAAACGTAGGCGAAAATCAAGCCGAGGAAGCTTTACTCTGGTGGAAAGCGCAATTTAAAGATGATTTTTATATCGAATTGAATCGACACCATCAGGAAGATGAAGACCGTGCCAACCAAAGTCTGATAAAGTTAGCACAGAAACACAAAGTAGAACTCGTAGCCAGTAACAACGTTTACTATCAACACCAGGAGGATGCCAATGCACACGACGTTTTACTTTGTGTAAAAGACGGTGAAAAACAAGCCACACCAATTGGTCGTGGTCGAGGCTATAGATACGGACTACCAAATGATGAATACTATTTCAAGTCTTCTCAGGACATGAAAGACCTGTTCAAGGATTATCCGGAAGCCATCTTGAATACCAAACGCATTGCCGATAAAATAGAATTTTACGACTTGGCCAGAGAAGTCTTACTGCCGGCCTTTGAAATTCCTGAAGAATTCAAAAACCCTGAAGATGAAAAGGACGACGGAAAGCGAGGTGAAAATGCCTACCTCAAACACATCACCTATCGTGGTGCCGAGGAAAGGTATGGTGAAATTACCGAAGAGATCAGGGAGCGTCTGGATTTTGAATTATCGGTGATTGCCAATACCGGATATCCCGGTTATTTTCTGATTGTTGAAGACCTGATTCGTGAAGCTAGAGAAATGGATGTTTCAGTGGGGCCGGGACGTGGTTCTGCTGCCGGAAGTGCCGTGGCCTATTGTTTAAAAATCACCAATATCGATCCCATTAAGTATGACTTACTTTTTGAGCGTTTCCTCAACCCGGAACGTGTAAGTATGCCGGATATTGATATCGATTTTGACGATGAAGGTCGAAGTAAAGTCATGGATTATGTGATTGAAAAATACGGCGAGAATCAGGTGGCTCAGATCATCACTTACGGTACCATGGCCGCCAAATCTGCCATACGAGATACCGCTAGAGTTCTGGACCTGCCCCTCTACGAAGCCGACAAAATCGCAAAGCTGGTACCCGATATGACCAAGCTATCTAAAATTTTTGGTAAAGAGGAAAAAGAACTCAAAGCCAAATTCAGATCTGAAGATATTGACAAAATTTTTGAATTAATTCGATTAAGTGAAGCCAACGACGACCAAGCTCAAACCATCAATCAAGCGAGAATTATTGAAGGTTCGGTAAGAAACACCGGTGTTCATGCCTGTGGGGTGATCATTACTCCGGACGATATCACCAAATTTGTCCCCGTCGCCACAGCCAAAGATTCTGACCTTTACCTCACCCAGTTTGATAACAACGTGGTGGAATCTGCAGGCTTGCTGAAAATGGATTTTCTGGGCCTGAAAACCCTTACGCTTATAAAAGACACCGTAAAGATTGTAAAAGCAAAACATAATGTTGAGCTTGACCCTGAGCAGTTTCCGCTGGATGATGAAAAGACCTACGAACTCTTTCAAAGGGGAGAAACCATTGGGATTTTTCAATATGAATCGCCGGGGATGCAAAAACACATGAAGGATTTAAAACCTACGGTATTTGAAGACCTCATCGCTATGAACGCCCTTTACCGACCGGGACCAATGGAATATATTCCCAGTTTTATTAAGCGTAAACACGGCGAAGAAGAGATTACCTACGATTTGCCGGAAATGAAGGAATACCTTGAAGAAACCTATGGCATCACGGTATATCAGGAGCAGGTCATGTTATTATCCCAAAAGCTTGCCGATTTCACTAAAGGTGAAGCCGATGTCCTGCGAAAAGCCATGGGTAAAAAACTGAAAGATGTTCTAGCCAAACTCAAACCTAAATTTATTAACCAGGCGGCAGAAAAAGGCTTTGATAAAGACATTCTCGAAAAAATCTGGAAAGATTGGGAAGCTTTTGCGAGTTATGCATTCAACAAATCGCATTCTACTTGTTATGCCTATGTAGCCTACCAAACCGCTTACCTCAAAGCCCACTACCCCGCCGAATATATGGCGGCTGTACTTTCCAATAACATGAATGACATCAAAAAGGTGAGCTTCTTTATGGAGGAATGTCGCCGCACCGGGATTGAAGTTTTGGGGCCTGATGTCAACGAATCTTTTTATAAATTTTCAGTCAATAAAGACAATGCCATTCGTTTTGGGATGGGCGCGATAAAAGGTGTGGGGCGAAATGCCGTAAAAACCATTGTAGATAACAGGAAAGAAGACGGCGACTACAGGTCTATTTTCGATTTAGCAAAACGTATTGATTTACGAGCAGCCAATAAAAAAGCCTTTGAAAGTCTGGCTTATGCCGGTGCTTTTGATAATCTCGGCAATGCTCATCGCGCGCAATTTTTCCACCAAACTGAAGACTCTGAACAGACTTTTATTGAAAAGATTATTAAATACGCCGCTCGTTATCAGGAAAACAAAAACTCAGCCCAAGTGAGTTTATTTGGCGATTCCAGTGAAGTGCAAATTCCTGAGCCCGTCATTCCACCCTGCGAACCCTGGCATAACATGAAAACCTTAAAAGCTGAAAAAGAGGTTGTTGGACTATTCTTGTCTGCGCATCCTCTGGATGATTTTAAATTGGAAATTAAACATTATTGTAACACGAGTTTAAGCGCCTTTACTCATTTGGAAGACTACATCAATAAAGAGTTGAAAATTGCCGGCGTAATTACAGACGTTAACCACAGGGTCAGTAAAAACGGAAAAGGCTTCGCTACATTTATCGTTGAAGATTATAAAGACAGTCACGAATTTTGGATTTTTGGGGAAGATTACCTCAAACATCGGCATTATTTAATTCCGGATCATTTTGTTCATCTTAAAGTAAAACCCACGCAATACATTAACCGGGAAACCGGACAACCGGGTCGAATTCGAATTCAGTATTTATCCTTTAAACAGCTGCAAGATGTGATTCCTAGCTTTTCTAAAAAGCTAAAATTGCTTTTAGATGTAAAAACCATAGATGACAATACAATTGAAGGTCTGGGCGAAGTGTGTAAAAAACATCAGGGCAGTAAAATAATTGATGTTTTGCTGTACGACGAAGCCGATGAAATTAAGCTGAATACTCATAGTAAAAGCAAACAAGTAGAGATTACATCAGAATTATTGAAGGATATCAATAAACTTAATTTGTCGTATAAGTTGAATTAGTTTTT
>CAYMXD010000109.1:0-553 GCA_964394095.1 uncultured Mesohalobacter sp.
AATGTAAGGCTTGAGATGTGTATAATAGTTTAAAATTAAGCTAAAACGGTATTAGTTTTTAGTTTCTTGTTTTTAGTTATTATTACTGGTTACTGATTAATAACTACTTATACATTTCTACTTATTAACTACTACTCACTATTTACTAATTACTAATTACTACTTACTATTTACTACTTACTATTTACTAATTACTATTTACTAATTACTAAGCGTTTTTATTATAATTCAGAAGTTCAAAATTTCTAAAGCTCAATTTTAATATAGTAGAATCGAAAAATTAAAATCACAATTCAAAATCGTAAATCGTAAATCAAAAGCGATAAATCATAATTAAGCCAAAAAAAGTTGTTCCAACATCAGAAATTATTACTTTTGTGCAATTCAAAAAAAATAATTCAAGATTATGAATCTTCACGAATATCAAGGTAAAGAAATCCTCAACAGTTTTGGTGTAAATATTCAACGTGGTATTGTTGCAACAACACCAGAAGAAGCTGTAGATGCGGCCAAAAAGCTTACAGAAGAAACCGGTACAGGTTGGCATGTTATA
>CAYMXD010000109.1:595-7160 GCA_964394095.1 uncultured Mesohalobacter sp.
GGTGTAAAGTTGGTCAAAAACCTGAAAGAGGTTAAAGAGATTGCCGGTGAAATTATCGGTATGAACTTAGTTACCCCACAAACGTCTAAAGACGGTAAAAAAGTGCATCAAGTCCTTGTTGCTGAAGATGTGTATTACCCCGGCGATAACGAACCGGAGGAATATTATATGTCTGTTCTTCTAGACCGTGCCAAAGGCAAAAACATGATCATGTACTCTCCTGAAGGCGGTGTTGATATTGAAACGGTAGCAGAAGAAACACCAGATAAAATTTTTACTGAAGAAATTGATCCTGCAACGGGTATTTTACCCTTTCAGGCCAGAAAAGTTGCTTTCAATCTTGGTCTTTCCGGTAAGGCTTTTAAAGCAATGACGAAATTTGTAACGGCTCTTTACACGGCTTACGATAAATCTGATTCATCTTTATTTGAAATCAACCCGGTATTAAAAACTAGCGATGATAATATTTTAGCGGTAGATGCTAAAGTTACTCTTGATGATTCGGCATTATTTAGACATAAAGATTATCAGGCGCTTCGCGATATCAGAGAGGAAGATCCTGCTGAAGTTGAAGCTAAAGAAGCGGGCTTAAGTTACGTCAATCTTGATGGAAACGTCGGTTGTATGGTAAACGGTGCCGGACTGGCCATGGCAACCATGGATTTGATTAAACAAGCCGGTGGTGAACCTGCTAACTTCCTTGATGTTGGTGGTACGGCAGATGCCAAGAGAGTAGAAGAAGCTTTCCGTTTGATTTTAAAAGACGAAAAGGTTGAAGCGATTCTAATCAATATCTTTGGTGGTATTGTACGTTGTGATCGTGTGGCTGAAGGTGTTGTGGAAGCTTATAAAAATCTTGGTGACCAAATCAAAGTTCCTATTATCGTTAGATTACAAGGCACTAATGCTGATATAGCAAAAGACATTATAGACAACTCAGGGCTAAATGTAGAAAGCGCTGTCCTCTTCCAGGAAGCTGCTGATAAGGTTCAGGAAGTATTGGGTTAGAATAGTAAATAATCTACTATTCATAATAGATTTTAGAAATTAATTCAAAAAAATGACCGCTCTATGCCGGTCATTTTTTTTATTAATTCTATTCCTCAAGTGTATAAATTAACTGCGCAGTACCTTGATATTGAATCAGGGTTCCATCCTCTCTTAAAATTTCTCTTCCAAAAATAGGACCAAGGTCCATTGACATTTCAAAACTAAGTGACCTGTTATCCGAAGAGAGTTCCGCAATGTAAGTAGCAGATTCCCAAGTTTCTCCTTGAAAATAGAAATAAATATTGTTGTCTCTTTGTAACCAAAGTGGAAAATCTGCAGTTACTCCACTACAAGAATACTGCTGTTCCATGTTGCCATTTCCGTCCTCGGTTACATTAATACCTATACCAGTAGCTGCAGGACTATTGGATATATCATTTTCAAAATAAAGGCTATGACCACAACCAATTTCGTCCATAAGATTAAATGAATAAATGCCATCATTATTTGCATCAACGGCTTCGGTCAAGCTTAAACTGGTTAGCCTATAGAATTTTCCTTCAACTGGAAAATCAACTGGATTAGTGGTTTCATCATCATTATCACAGCTTGTTAGAAAGGATAAAGAGGTAAATGCTAGAAGTAAAATAAAATTTTTCATAAGTTTTATATTTTTTTTTTAATTAATAAATATTTATTCCACAAGCGTATAAGTCAACTTTATATCATCCTCGTATATAATTTCAGTTCCATCCTGGGTGAGGATTTCTCTTAAAAATATGGCTCTGCTGTCAAAAGTTGCATTAAATGTGATTTGCTGTCCATCGTCAGACAATTGACCTACGATATCCGGAGATTCTAAACTATCATAGTAAAATATAATACTGTCGTCGTTTTGTTGCCAAAATGGAAGAATGCCATCAAGAAATCCACAAAGGCCTAATTGTTCAGGACTTCCATTTGAATTCGACTCAACTTTTAAGGCAAAACCAGTATTTGCAGGGTGAAGTGATTTTTCATCATTAAACCAAATAGTATACGAAAAGTTACCATTGCATGGATTTTCATCAAATATATCTGTTGAATACACCCCATCGTTATTAAGATCAACCGGTTCTGTGATAATAAGATTTGTTAACTGATAAGTTTTACCCTCAACGGTGATATCTGCTGTGCTTTGATAGGCATTGTCATCTTCGTCACAACTGTTTAAAACAAATAAGGATAGGATTATAATAAATGAGTTAAAATTTTTCGTAATAGTGATATTTAATTTTTTTATAAACTACAATTATCATGCCGGAATATTTAGTTTTATATGGGCTTTTTTAGTAACATCGTCAGCAGTTTTTATTTATTCTATCAATGTTTCAATAGAAATTTGAAAATCTTCATTAGGGCTAAGTTTTTTGTAGGCTGCTTTTTTTGTAACATCCTCAGCTTCATTCTCATGATCGGGTCTCCCGAGCCAGGGTTCTATGCAAACATAATCTGTACCGGGTTTTGCCCATAGGGCGAGATAAGGGTAATCTGCAAACTTGACTACAACACCTTTTTTGTTGTCTTTTCGTCGCAGCCTAACCCATTCCATATCAATATTTTCAAATATCAAGGCATCTTCATCAAAAAGAGTTTCAGAAAGCTGAAGACAATTTCCATCTGTAGGAATATCGCGGATTCTATCCGACAACAACCCCGAATCGCCTAAAGTTCCTGCCTTTAAATCTGTGGGGGCTGGAAATTCAATAACATAATCAGTTAGCTTGGTTTGTTCGTCTAAAGGACAGGCATAAGCCGTATGCCCACCGCAGATAAAAGGCATATCAACTTCATCTTTATTTTTGATATAATAGGTCATGATGAGACGGTTTTCGATAAGCTGATAATCGACTTTAAACGAAAATTGAAACGGATACTGTCTTAAGGTTTTCGGAGAACTTTCCAATTGAAAACTGCAATAGCTATCGTTATGTTGCTTAAACTTTAAGTCTGTATTATGTCGAATAATGCCGTGTTTGGGCATGTCATATTTTTTACCCTGGTAAGTGATTAAGCCGGATTTAATCTTTCCAATAGCAGGAAACAGCACCGGTGAACTGCTGCCCCAAACCGAGTCATCAATCTGCCAGATGTATTCTCGGTTCGTTGTCTTGTCTATTAAAGAGCGAATCTCAGCGCCTTCTGAATAAATCTTGCAAATAAGGTTTTTGTTTTGAATGGTGTGGAGCATGTCAATAGATTTTAAAAATTATAATTTATATAATCGACTTTATTCAGGAATGACCTTCCGTGCTTTCTGGCTATTTACTTCAACTAAATAAGAGTAGTGGTGCATAAGACGATGAGATTTTAAAATTTCAAAATCGTTATTTTACTCCAATCCACTTTCAGAAAGCAGAACTTTCCAATCCATTTTTTCAGTGTTGTACAACATGGAATAGTTGATGGCTTCCTGAAGCGATTCAGGCAGGGTTTTGCTGAAACCAAAAGCGTAAAATTGAGGATTGTATTTAACATCAACAAAATTATACTTGGCTATTGTATCTCGTTTTACGATGTTCTTCAATATAGGACGGTCGTAGGCAATGGCATCAATTTGTTCATTTTCCAAGGCACCGAGAAGCTGATTAACACTTTTAAATTCTATTTTATTGGTAAAAAAATTATTTTTAAGCCACTCACTTGTTGCAGATTTTTCAACGGTTCCTAAAGACTTTGCCTTAAAATCTCGAATATTACCGTTTGATGAGCTGATGTTATTAACAGTTAACGATGACGCAATACTTGCCGTAAAACCGGAAATGATAATTATGGCGGTAAACATCCAGATGAGAGAAATTATTCTGCCACCCGTTGAGCGTGGTGATTTATCGCCGTAGCCTACAGTGGTCATCGTCACAGCCGACCACCAAAAGCCCTCCCAAATTCCTTTAGTGCTTTTATCAAATTCCTCATGGTTGTGGTGTCTTTCAAACAACCAAATTAACACTCCAAAGATTAAAATGACCAAAGCTAAACCGCCTAAAGCCCTCAAAAAGTTAATAGAAAAGAAAGATTTTATAAACTGTAAAGATTTTTCCATTGGGGTGACTTCATTCTGTAATATTGCTGAATGTGCAATATAATAAGGTGTAGAAAAATCTATCTGTTTTAAGCGTTCTGAAGTTATAGTCACAGGAGAAAGGCTTACATCAATTTTATTATTCTCTAGCCCAGAGAGGAGTTCTTCAAATTTCAAAGGAATATATTCATAAGTTATATCATTTTCTTCGGCAATATTTTCCCAAAGCCAAACCGATGGGCCTGAAAGACTGTTGTTCTGGGTTTTAACAACAAAAGGTGGCTCTATATTATAGCCTATCCTTAAGGTGTCGTTCTGCGAAAAGAGATTCAACGTATTGGCAATAAAAAAGATAAAAGCAATCTTTTTAAGCATTGTTATAGGTTTTAGGGTTTGAATTAAAGATCTTTCAGATTTGTTATCAATCGCAATTTATAGAAAAGATGATGAAATTCATGGAAATTTCATTAAAACAAGTACAGCTGAAATTCTATCTTTAATTTATAGGTTTCAACTATGTTTTTATACATAAGTTTTAAACTTACTAAACCTTTTTTTTAGCAAAGAGTTGTTTTATGAATTGTTCTGAAATCGCCGAGATAAAAAAATTAAAGCGGTCTTGCATTTCTTTTTTCTCTAATTAAATCATTTATACTTTACTTCTCTCGTGTATCCGCAATATAACTCACCCGCCAACCGTCTTTAATATGAAGTAAAGTCACCACATTGGTGCCTTTATGAGTAAATTCACCATTCACGTAGAATTCATAAGGCACCTGAAACTGAGCCAGGTGACCTGAAATTAAGGATTGAACATCAAATATGCGCTCTTCAATATTTACGTTTGCCGGAATAGAGTTTACCCCTTCAATAAATTTCGCTTTGCTCGTAGACGAATGTTTTATGTCTTCGCTTAGCATCAAACTGTGAAGCTGCAAATCCTCTAAAGTCAGTAGATTTAATGTTTCAGTATCTTTAGCATTTAGAGCTGTAAAAAATTCATTAACAACATGTTCTGCTGTTTGTGCTTTTATACCAATACATACAACTAAACAGATAGAAAATAAAAAGGTTTTCATCATTGAAATTTATTTTCGAATATAAGCTAAAAAATATATAGTCGCTGTTTGCCGACTTTAATTCTATACTATTGAACTATTAATGCCTGCGATATGAATACCAAATTAAATAAACGTACCTTTGCAAGTTAATACAGAAATGGCATAAATAAAATTGAGCTGTTTCATAAACTCTCTTTATGTCATTTAAGTCTTTAGGACTATCCGATTCCCTTGTAAAAGCGGTAAGCAAACAAGGTTATGATTCCCCGACTCCAATTCAATCCAAAGCTATTCCTTTAATTTTAGAAGGAAAAGATGTTTTAGCTTCAGCCCAAACGGGAACAGGCAAAACTGCTGGATTTACCTTACCCGTTCTTCAACTACTCTCTCAGTCTAACCCCAAAAAACAAAGACAAGTTCGTGCTTTAGTTTTGACACCAACCCGTGAACTGGCGGCACAGGTTCAACAGAATGTGAAAGACTACGGACAGTTCGAAAACCTCAGATCGACTGTTATTTTTGGCGGTGTAAGTCAAAAACCACAGGTATCTACCCTGAGAAATGGTGTAGATATTTTAATCGCCACTCCCGGTAGATTGATTGATTTAAACAATCAGGGTTTATTATCCCTCAAAAATGTTGAAATCCTCATCCTTGACGAAGCCGACCGTATGCTGGATATGGGCTTTTTGAGAGATATCAAAAAAATTATGGGGCTTATTCCGGAGCATCGCCAAACCCTATTGTTTTCAGCGACTTTTTCTAAAGACATTCGAAACCTGTCTAAAGCATTTTTAAAAAACCCGGTCTCAGTTGAATCTACGCCGGAAAACACAACAGTAGATGCTATCGAGCAGCAGGTATATCGCGTAGCCAAAGCAAAGAAGACAGACTTACTTATCAAATTGATAAAAGATGATGATTGGGAACAAGTCTTAGTGTTTACAAGAACTAAACACGGCGCCAACAAGTTGGTCAAAAAGCTGGAGGCGGCTAAAATTAGTGCTGCACCCATTCACGGTAACAAAAGCCAAACGGCTCGAACCAAAGCTCTGGCCGGTTTTAAAAGTGGACAGGTAAAAGTCCTAGTGGCTACTGATATCGCTTCAAGAGGCTTGGATATTCCGCTTTTGCCTCACGTGGTTAATTTTGAACTACCAAACGTGTCTGAAGACTATGTCCATAGAATAGGTAGAACGGGTAGAGCCGGTGCCAGTGGACTAGCCGTATCCTTAGTTAGTGCAGATGAAACGGTTTTCTTGAGAGATATTGAAAAACTAATAGGCTTTAAAATCAACAAAGACGTAATCGAGGGGTTTGAACCCGACCCCAACGCGTCGACAGAGCCTTTCAATCCACAGAAAAGAAAGCAAAATAAAAGACGCTTTTCGAAAGGAAGGCGTTAATAAGACCTTTTAAGGAAATAAGCATAAAGCTAAAGAAGCGTACTGAA
>CAYMXD010000110.1:0-7145 GCA_964394095.1 uncultured Mesohalobacter sp.
GAAAACCAAAAACTTGAAACCCGGAATAATAAACCCGGAATAAATAACCTGAAACCCGGAATCATAAACCCGGAACGAGAAGTTAGATATTAGAACATTAATTGAAGTACTCAGGACAGCGCCTTATATACCCAAAAAATTCAACTCTAACTCTTATTCATTAATACACTAAACAATGGTATATTTGCACATTAAATAAAAAATCTCAAAAGTTATGTTATCCAAAACCATTGAAGACGCCTTAAATAAACAAATACGAATAGAAGCCGAATCCTCTCAGGTTTACCTTGCTATGGCGGTTTGGGCAGAGGTGAAAGGCCTTGAAGGCATTTCAAATTTCATGTACGATCACTCTGATGAAGAACGTGAACACATGCTTAAACTGATTAAGTTTGTCAATGAACGTGGCGGGCATGCCCATATTTCTGAGCTTGCAGCACCGAGTGTGGAGTTTTCTTCCTTTCAGGTCATGTTTGAAAAACTTTTAGAGCACGAAGTCTTTGTCTCCCAAAGCATTAATGAATTGGTTCATATCTCCCTACAAGAAAAAGACTATTCTACTCATAATTTCTTGCAATGGTATGTTGCTGAGCAAATTGAAGAAGAAGCGACAGCACGCACCATTCTCGATAAAGTCAATATGATCGGCGATGATAAAGGTGGACTCTATTTATTCGACAGAGACATTCAACAATTAAATATTAACTCTGCCGCAGCCGATGGTTTAGAATAAACATTTCTGGTGTGGATTTTCGAAGTCGGTATTCCAAATAATGATATATATCATTTTTAACCCATTATTTGCAATCTAAACTTATTTAGATTAAATACAAATAATTATATTTGCTGTCATAATTTGATACCAAATGGGTAAAAAGAAAAACAAAAAACTCAAAAAAAAACGTCTTAAAAAACGCTCTAAGGAAGGCATGAATGCCATTGGGAAAGTCAAGAAAAAATGCTGTAAGAAATACAAAAAGGCGGAAAAAAAGCGCTGCAAAAAATGCCCGTGTTTTGATTTACTCAAACAGGTGGCGTAACAATAAGGATTTTTA
The DNA here is from genome assembly GCA_964394095.1 of uncultured Mesohalobacter sp. GTDB lineage: Bacteria > Bacteroidota > Bacteroidia > Flavobacteriales > Flavobacteriaceae > Psychroflexus. The sequence continues at coordinate 1,056 of CAYMXD010000110.1, forward strand.
AATAAGATTGATAACGGTTCAGCATGTGGTTTTGCGAGGAAGCAAATAAGCTATTATTATTCAACCATTAAATTATCAATGTAATACTACAAAAACTATCGATTTAGCCCATAACTCATCATAAACTATATGCATTGTTATTCATCGTTTTTATTGCGTACTTAATTTAAAAACTCCTAAGTCAGATGGGAGTTCGGAGACATAATCACCTATAATTTTTTCTTTATCTATATATTTCATTCCGGTATATTCTATTTGTTGACCATCACCAAATAAGATTTTAGCTGTAAAATAATTTGATGAGAACGGTTCAAATTCATCCAATTTTTGATTTTCTGATTCTGAGTTACCTTTAAAATTTTCAAGACCAAATACTACATCCATTTCCACAATTTTAACTTGACCAGTTCCATACATGCTCCAAATATTGTAGTATATTAGAGTACGACTTTTAAATTTTGAGTTTTCAATCATTGGTGATGGAAATGATGTTAAAACTTTTCCGCTCATAAGTTTATACTTTGAACTTTTCCATGTTCCGTTCCAATTTGCACTTTTAAATTCGTCAGGGATTTTTATTCTGTACACAATTTCGTTAGTAATAAACACAAAAGCAATTAATATAACTATGGTGATTATAATTTGTTTTAATATTTTAAGAAGCTTATTTTTCACTTCGTAATTCATTTTTTGAACTTTGTAGAATTATAAAATGTATAACTACTCTTTAGTTTTCTTTTTATAAACCATCTCATTCAAAAACCATGTCATTAGGGCGTAGAAACCACCTCCTATTACAATACAAATTACCAATTGAATGATAAAATCATAAGTACTGGAGTAGGGTCTGTCTGCGATAAAATAATTGTAAGCGCTCAATACAACAAAAAGTAGGATGCCAAAACTCAATCCAGTAGAAATCAGGTGTTTTAAAAGGCCTTTTTCTCTTACTTTTTTCCATTTTTGTACAAAGGGATCGTCTTGATTTTTCATAAATTTTACTTTCTGCTTTAAAAATACTAAAATTGAATCTTACACCATTTATATGTCATCAAAAAAATTATCACCTGAATTTTTCCAATCTTCAAATGTAGTGAAACTCGCAAGACAACTCGTAGGTTGTCGCCTAAATACGTTTATCAACAATAGGCTTACTTCCGGCATTATTACAGAAACCGAAGCCTATGCCGGCAAGGGTGATAAAGCCTGTCATGCGCATTTGGGCAGATTTACCAAACGCACTGCCGTGATGTACAAACCAGGTGGTATTGCTTACATCTATTTATGTTATGGCATTCACCATTTGTTCAACATCGTAACCAACACCGAAGGAAACGCCGATGCCATTCTAATCCGTGCTTTTGAACCGGATAGAGGCATAGAAACCATGATGAATCGGCGAGGAAAAACCAAATTGAACAAAACATTAACCTCCGGTCCCGGCAATGTCTCTCAGGCACTTGGACTCAATAAAAGTCATAACCAAACCTCTGTGTGCTCCGATGACATTTGGCTTGAAAAAACAGAAAAGTCTTCAATTGAACTCATAGAAACCACAAGAATTGGCATTGATTACGCTGAGGAAGATGCTGAATTGCCCTGGCGGTTTTATGATAAGACTTCAAAATATGTGTCAGTAAAATAAGCTGCCATAAACCCATAAATTTCAGTTGAATGAGCATCATTGAAAATGATTATTGGAGCAATTAGGTTTTTTTCATAACTTTCAAAATTCAATTTTTAATTTTGAGCACCATGAGATTAGTCTTGTTATTATTCGCTTTCCTTTTATCAATTACGACATACGCCCAGCAGCCTTCAACATCGGCAAGCGATGTAGAACAGGCCCTTGAAGATAAAAAAGCCTTATTAAAACGTTCCATAGTAAAAGATCTGCCGTTTAAAAATATCGGCCCATCTATCATGAGCGGTCGGGTGACGGCTATTGCTGTTAACCCCGAAAACCCCATCGAATTCTATGTAGGTTATGCTACCGGAGGGGTTTGGCATACGGAAAATAATGGTATAACCTTCAACCCCATATTAGACAACAGTCCCACTCAAAACGTGGGAAGTCTGGCTGTGGACTGGACCAACAGAAATATTTGGGTAGGCACAGGAGAAGTGAATGCTTCGCGCTCAAGCTACGCCGGTATAGGTTTATTACAATCCAGTGACAACGGTAAAACGTGGAACGCAATGGGTCTTGCAGACAGTCATCATATCAGCAGTATTCTCATCAACCCCAATGACCCGGAGAATATTGTGGTGAGTGCTGTGGGGCATTTATATTCTAAAAACGAGGAAAGAGGAATTTACAAATCAACCGATGGCGGGCAGACCTGGAACAAAACACTTTTTGTGAACAACCAATCAGGAATTATAGAAATGGTGCACGATCCATCTAATTTTAACCTCATGTTTGCATCCTCATGGGACAAAGACCGAAAAGCTTGGAACTTTAGAGGCGATGGTCCGGGCAGTGCCATTTATAAAAGCACAGATGCCGGAAGCACCTGGACAAAAGTCTCTACCGAAGATAGTGGCTTTCCTACCGGTAAAGGCACTGGTAGAATTGGTTTAGCCATTTATGACGAGAATACAATTTATGCTGTTCACGACAATCAGAATCGACGAGAAGCAGATGAAGAGTCAAAAGATAAAGAAACCTTAACCAAAGCAGACTTTAAAGAAATGTCCACAAAGGAATTCATGGCTTTGGACAATAAACAGTTAAAAACCTTTTTACGAACCAACAATTTTCAGGAAAAATATACGGCTGAAAGCATTAAAAATATGGTGCGTAATGGCGCTATAAAACCCGTAGATTTAGCTAAATACTTGGAAGATGCCAATGCCATGCTTTTTGATACCCCGGTCATTGGTGCTGAAGTTTATAAAAGCACCGATGCTGGCAAGACCTGGGCTAAAACTCACGAGGATTATTTGGATGGGCTCTATTACAGTTATGGCTATTACTTCGGTAAAATTCACGTCGATCCAAAGGATAAAGACGGCATTTATATTTATGGTGTTCCTATCATAAAGTCAAAAGATGGGGGCAAAACGTTTACATCTATATCGGCTCCAAACGTGCACGCCGATCACCACGCCTTATGGATAAACCCCAACCGCCCCGGACATTTGATTGATGGTAATGATGGCGGCATTAATATTTCTTACGACGATGGAGAACATTGGATAAAAAATAACCAACCTGCGGTGGGACAGTTCTACGCCGTGAACGTTGATAATGAAACGCCCTACAATGTTTACGGGGGTTTACAAGACAACGGCGTGTGGAAAGGGCCTCACAACTATTCTGCAAGTCCAAGATGGCATCAAAGTGGAGAATATCCATACAAATCAATTATGGGTGGTGACGGCATGCAAATTGAAATTGACAACAGAAACAGTAATATTGTCTATACCGGATTTCAGTTTGGAAATTACTACCGGTTAGATTTAGAACACCAAAAAAGCAAATATATTCAACCTAAACACGAATTAGGAGAAAGCCCCTATCGCTATAACTGGCAGACTCCAATATTATTGAGCAGTCATAATCAGGATATTTTATATCTCGGGGGGAATAAGCTTATGCGAAGCATGAATCAGGGTGATGACTGGGAAGCCATTTCAGATGATTTAACTCAAGGGGGAAAACCGGGAAATGTGGCCTATGGCACCTTGACCAGCATTTCTGAATCGCCGTTTCAGTTTGGACTGATATATGCCGGAAGTGATGATGGTCTGTTGCACATCACCAAAGATGGCGGAAGCAGTTGGCGTAATATTTCCGATTCTTTTCCAAAAGATTTGTGGGTAAGTCGAGTGGTAGCTTCTGCCCACGCCAAAGAACGGGTTTACGTGGCTTTAAACGGCTACAGATGGGATGATTTTACAGCATATATTTATGTGTCTGAAAATTATGGAAAAACTTGGAAGCCTATCGCCAATACTATTCCGGCATCTCCGGTTAATGTGATCAAAGAAGACCCGGAAAACGAAAACATTTTATACGCAGGTACAGATAACGGATTGTATGTGAGCTTTAATAGAGGAAAAAGCTGGGAGCTTTTTGGAACAGATTTGCCCAATGTTGCTATGCACGATGTCGTGATTCAACACAGAGAGAAAGATTTGATAGTGGGTACACACGGGCGTTCTATTTATATAGCTGACTTAGAATTACTGCAAACATTAAATGAAGAAAACATGACCAAACTTCTCGTCTGCAAAATAAATCCCATAAAGGCTTCAAGACGATGGGGCAGCAAAGGCTTTAATCAGTTTGGCGAATTTTACGAACCGGAACAACCCATTCAATTTTACGCCCCTGATTCTGCTGAGGTCGCTATTTCAGTAACGACCGAAGCAGGCAAAACCTTACAAGAATGGAAAGAGAATGTTGACAAAGGCATTTCGGTGGCGAATTACAATTTATCCATTTCAGAAAAAGGCAGAAAAGCACTCGGTAAAAAAGACATTAAGCTTGAAAAAGCAGAGAATGGGGAATACTATTTACCTAAAGGCATTTACAAACTTATTCTAATTCAAGGAGATTTGTCTGCTGAAACGGATTTGGAAATAAAATAATGCATTTAAGATTAGCAGATTAAGCAAGGTATTAAACTCTTTTACATTTTCAGAAATACCGAAAAAGATTTAATCATAGGAAGGGTAAAATTAGCACAATTTATTTCAAGTCTCATAACAGTTTAGGTGTAGAGATTCTTCAAAGTCGTATTTACACACATTTCATTGGTCGATATCTAATCTAAAAGCCTAGGTTAAGAAATGGTATAGGCTTTTTTTCGTGTAAAATAGCGTAAATTTTAAAAATCACTTAATGTACCGGCTGTCCGATTGCTGAAAAACTATGGCATAGAACGCTTTTTAAATAAACTGCAAAAACTCGGTTTAAAAAGCATTAACCAGTCTGCCGATTATTATGGTTTACCTTTAATCTTAGGTGGAGCAGAATCCAGTTTATGGGAAATTACCGGCATGTACACCCAATTAGCAAAACAGTTGAAACAGCCCTTTAAAGATAATAAAGGCAGCACTCCCATGTTGGATTTGACGTTAGTAAAAACCAAAAACCAAGTCAAAAACACCGGTAATTTAAAAACACAGGTCTTGAGTCCGGCATCTATTTACCTCATGTTTGAAGCCATGACTGGCCTGAAGCGTCCCGGCCTTGATGCCGGGTGGAAGGCTTTTGCCAATAGTAAGAAAATTGCTTGGAAAACCGGAACCAGTTACGGCTTTAAAGATGCCTGGTCTATTGGGATCACCCCGGACTATGTGGTTGGTGTATGGATTGGTAATGCCGATGGTAATGGTAGACCGGAACTGGTTGGAGTAAATGCCGCCGCGCCTTTAATGTTTTCTGTATTTGAGAATTTACCATCTTCTTCCGCCTGGTTTGATAAACCCATTTTTGATATGAAAGTTACTGACGTCTGTGAAAAAAGCGGCTATATCGCTTCGCTGAATTGTCCAAATGTGAAAACCATAGATATTCCTAATGTTCAGCTTAAACAAAAGCCTTGTCCGTTTCATAAGATTGTAAAAATTACTGAAGATAAAAACTACCAAATTGGTTTATCTTGTAACGAACAACTTAGTCAAATTACGACTTCTTGGTTTGTTTTGCCACCAATTATGTCATATTATTATAGAAAACAACATTCAGATTATAAACCTTTGCCGGAATTTCATCCCAGTTGTAAAAGCAGAGGATTTAATCAGCTGGCTTTAATTTATCCAAAGCTTCAACAAGACATCATCATTCCGAAAACTCTTGATGGCCATACTTCTGAGGTGGTGTTTAAGGCAGCTTATGCGGAAGACAAAGTATTGTATTGGCATTTGGATGAGACCTTTATTGGTTCTACTCAGTATTTTCATGACATGCGTTTTCAACCGGAAGCCGGAGAGCATTTGTTAACTTTGGTGAGCGAAAACGGAGAACGACTTCAACGTAAATTTACAGTGAGTTATACAGATTAGATATCAATATCAATTTGTTTGTCTTTGTCTTTGGCTTTATTGTCCATACCGGCTCCAATAATCATTCCTATA
>CAYMXD010000111.1:0-7083 GCA_964394095.1 uncultured Mesohalobacter sp.
AGGTGCCGATTCATTAGACACCGTTGAACTTATTATGGAGTTTGAAAAAGAATTTGACATTCAAATTCCAGACGATCAAGCCGAAAACATTTCTACGGTAGGTCAAGCGGTTTCTTATATAGAAGACGCAAAATAAAATAATTTCATGGAATTAAAGCGCGTTGTAGTAACAGGTCTGGGTGCATTAACACCCATTGGCAATACCATCCAGGAATACTGGGAGGGCTTGGCTAATGGCAAAAGTGGTTCTGCACCTATTACATACTTTGATACAGAAAAATTTAAAACTAAATTTGCCTGTGAAATCAAGAATTTTGATACTTCAGATTTCTTTGACAGAAAAGAGGTAAGACGGCTAGACAGGTTTGCACAATACGCTTTAGTGGCTTCTGATGAAGCTATTCTAGATTCCAAAATAAATCTTGAAACGGTAGATAAATATCGTGTTGGTGTCATTTGGGGTGCTGGTATTGGAGGTTTGGAAACATTTCAAAATGAAGTTCTAAATTTTGCCAATGGCGATGGTACGCCACGCTTTAATCCATTCTTTATTCCAAAAATGATTGCTGATATTGCTCCAGGTAATATCTCCATCAAACATGGATTTATGGGGCCAAATTATACCACAGTATCGGCCTGCGCATCTTCTGCAAATGCCATTATAGATGCGCTAAACTACATAAGAATGGGGTACAGCGATATCATCGTCACAGGTGGTAGCGAAGCTGCAGTTACTCAAGCCGGCATGGGAGGTTTTAATGCTATGCATGCCCTTTCTACCAGGAATGATAGTCCGGAAACAGCCTCTAGACCTTTCGATGCTACTCGTGATGGGTTTGTACTAGGAGAAGGTTCCGGTGCTCTTATTTTAGAAGATTACGAGCATGCAAAAGCCAGAGGAGCAAAAATATATGCAGAAGTTATAGGTGGAGGCTTGTCTTCTGATGCTCATCATATGACAGCTCCTCATCCGGAAGGCAAAGGTGTGGTAGCTGTGATGAAAAACTGTCTGCGAAATGCAGGCTTAAATCCGGAAGACGTGGATGCTATAAATACGCATGGCACTTCTACGCCACTTGGTGACGTTGCAGAACTCAAAGCTATAAAAGAAGTTTTTGGAGACCATGCTAAAACTATCAATATTAACTCCACAAAGTCTATGACCGGTCACCTCCTAGGCGCTGCAGGAGCTATTGAAGCCATTTCTTCTATATTATCTATGGAGCATGGTTTAATACCACCTACAATCAATCATAAGACTAAGGACGATAATATTGATTCTGAATTAAACCTTACTCTAAATACCGCCCAAAAACGAGATGTAAAAATTGCGATGAGTAATACCTTTGGTTTTGGAGGGCACAACGCCTGTGTGGTATTTAAATCTATGAAAGATTAAAACTTTATTTACTTTTCATGAAATTTATTGATGATATATTCAACTCCCGTTCCAAGAAGGACGGGAGTTTTTTATATAAAATTCATGAGATCCTCGGATTTAAACCAAAGAATTTACCGATTTACAAGAGGGTTTTTACACACCGCTCGATGAATCAAAAAGATAAGTTTGGTAATGACATCAATTTTGAAAGACTGGAGTTTTTAGGAGATTCACTTTTAGATTCCATAATATCTACACACTTATTTAAGCAATCGCCTCAGGGTAATGAAGGTTATCTCACAAAAATGAGAGCAAAAGCCGTTAGCCGAAGTAATTTAAATAAAATAGGCAAATCTTTTGAATTGCTAGACCTTTTAGAATCTCAGGTTAATCACGATTGTTTCAGCCAAAATATTTATGGCAACCTTCTCGAAGCTCTTATTGCAGCAATATATCTTGATCAAGGGTTTAAAAAATGTGAGAAATTTGTTACAGAAAAAATTATAATACCTTTTATTGATATAGAGGAACTGGAAAATAAGGTGATTAGTTATAAAAGTTATATGATAGAATGGTGTCAAAAACTAAAGTATTCGTATAAATTACAGGAATATCAAGATAACGGAAAAACCTCAAAAGGTCAGCAATACTTCGCTATGGCATATATTCTAAATGGCGTGACTGTAGCAAAAGCAAGAGCAACCTCAAAGAAAAAAGCAGAAGAAAAAGTGTGCAGAAGGGCATATTATGCATTACAAGACCAAATTATTGATTAATTTTAAACTTGAATTATCCTCTATTAACTTTTTAATTATATCATGTGCGTAAATTAGTTTTAGATACAAGTATTGATATTGGGTTCAAGCTTATAGGCCTTATTGCTTCAATTGAACCATTTAAACTCGCATTTTTGATAAATAAAAATTTAAAAACACAATTTGTAAGAGCCAGGTATGATGTAGAAATGTTTGAAAAAAATAATACTGTTTATTACGCTTTGTATACCTACTGTGACCCAAAAACATCTTGTAATTTATATTTCGTTCAAAATAAGACTAAATATATAGATCAAAACCCTAAATTTGTCACTACATTATTTGACGATCAGGAACAAATTTTAGGCAAAAATCTTTTAAACTCTCATAAACATTCAGATTATTTTATTAAAATCGAGGATGAATATGACAGGTTCAAAATAAAAAAAATGATACTTGAACTTAACGACATCCCGCAAATCATTAGTGCATTTGAAATTTATTCAGAAGACATAAAATCACCTGAAAACCTCATATTTAAATAAAAAACTAACAAATCATTACTATGAAGTCTAATAAGAAAACAAAAATAATTGCAACGCTCGGACCGGCTACTTCAAAAAAAGAAATCCTGAAGTCTATGCTAGAATCTGGTGTGAACATATTTAGAATAAACTTTTCTCACGCCAAATATAAGGACGTTGAAGAGCGGGTAAATATGATTAGAGAGTTAAATCAAAAATATAAATTTAATGCAGGTATTTTAGGTGATCTACAAGGGCCTAAGCTTCGTGTAGGAGAAATGCAGGACGGTGTCATTGTTAAAAAAGGCGACAAGATAAAATTTAAAACGGGAAAAAGGTTTATAGGCAATCAGACCTCGGCTTATATGAATTATGAGACCTTTCCTCAAGATGTAAAGCCAGGAGAAAGGATTTTATTGGATGATGGCAAACTCATTTTTGAAGTTGTCTCCAGCAACAAAAAAGATACGGTAGAAGCTAAAGTAGTTCAAGGTGGACCACTTAAATCTAATAAAGGTGTAAATCTGCCCAACACTAAAATCTCTTTACCAGCTTTAACAGAAAAAGATATTGAAGATGCAAAGTTTGCTTGTAAGCTTGAGGTAGATTGGATGGCGCTATCTTTTGTAAGATATGCCAGTGATTTGAAGCAACTCCAAAAATTAATTAGTGAAAATTCAAGCCATAAAATTCCTATTGTTGCTAAAATAGAAAAGCCCGAAGGTGTTAAAAACATTGATAAGATTACATCATATTGCGACGGTATAATGGTTGCTAGAGGAGACTTGGGAGTAGAAATACCTGCTCAGGAGGTCCCCCTCATACAAAAACAATTGGTACTTAAGGCAAAACTGGCTCGTATTCCTGTGATTATTGCCACTCAAATGATGGAAACTATGATAGAGAGTTTGACTCCAACTCGAGCAGAAGTCAATGACGTGGCAAATTCGGTTATGGATGGTGCAGATGCCGTGATGTTAAGTGGGGAGACTTCTGTTGGGAAATACCCGGTTGAGGTCATTCAAAAGATGTGTCAGGTCATCAAAAGCGTAGAAAACTCAGACCTCATCAAAGTTCCGCATAACCCGCCAAAGATAAAAACCAAGCGTTATATTACTAAATCTGTATGCTATCATGCTGCCCGCATGGCTAATGAAATAGATGCTACTGCAATTTGTACATTAACTAATAGTGGTTATACCGCCTTTCAAATTTCAGCATGGCGGCCGGAAGCTCATATTTTAGCCTTTACATCAAATAAAGTGATTCTCACCCAATTGAGCTTGCTTTGGGGGGTAAATGCTTTTTATTACGATAAATTTGAAAGTACAGATGTTACCATAGAAGACATTAACGATATGGCTCAAGAAAATAGATATGTGGATAAAGGTGATTTTCTTATTAACCTTGCAGCTATGCCTATAGAAAACAAAGGCATGGTAAATACCTTAAGAGTTTCTGAAATATTATAGTTTGTCTAACTCCCGAAAACATAAAATAGTAATTGGAAGAAGAGATATTGCAGATTTTCCGGAATTAGGTTTTAACCAGGTTCAGGTAAAGATTGATACGGGCGCTTATACTTCTTCTATTCACTGTAAAGCTATTAAAGTTGAAAACGATAAGCTATATTGTGTCTTTTTAGACGAAAAACACCCAGAATACAGTCTGAAGACCCATTGCTTTGAACACTTTAAAACGATTAAAGTAAAAAGCAGTAACGGTATTGCACAAAACAGGTATGAAATAAAATCTATAATTAAAATTTTCAATAAAAATTACAACATTTCATTATCTTTAAGCGATAGAAAAGATATGAGATTCCCTGTTCTTTTAGGCAGAAAATTTTTAAACCCAAAATTTATAGTTGACCCCGGAGAGGTGGACTTATCACATAAAAACATTATTCATGAATATCAAGATATTATCAAGAAATCCTAAGCTTTATTCTACCAAGAGATTAGTTGAAGCGGCCGAGAAGCGAAAGCACGATGTACAAGTTGTAGATCATCTTAAATGTGATTTGGTAATAGAAAAACGTAGCCCTAATATATTCTATAAAGGTAAGTATATTCAGGATACAGATGCCATAATACCACGAATTGGCGCTTCTGTTACGTTTTATGGTACTGCGGTCGTTCGGCAATTTGAAATGATGGGAGCTTTTAGTACAATAGATTCTGAGGCACTGGTCAGGAGTCGGGATAAACTGAGAAGCTTGCAAGTTTTAACCCGGGCAAGAATTGGCTTGCCTAAGACTGTATTTACAAACTATTCCAGAGATGTAGAAGGTGTAATAGAACATGTTGGCGGCACACCATTAGTCATAAAATTACTTGAAGGCACGCAAGGATTGGGGGTGGTTTTAGCTGAAACAAAAAATGCTGCTAAATCGGTTATAGAGGCATTCAATGGGCTGCAGGCTCGAGTCATTGTTCAGGAATTTATTAAGGAAGCAGGCGGAGCAGACATCAGAGTTTTTGTTGTTGATGGTCACGTGGTTGGAGCGATGAAACGACAGGGTAAAGAAGGAGAATTCAGATCCAATTTACATCAGGGTGGTTCGGCAGAAGTGATAGAACTTTCAGACGAAGAAGAAATTGCAGCCATTAAAGCCGCTAAAGCTATGCGCCTTGGGGTTGCTGGTGTAGATATGCTTCAAAGTTCTAGGGGGCCATTAATTTTGGAAGTTAATTCTTCTCCGGGGCTGGAAGGCATAGAAAAAGCAACCGGTAAAGATATTGCCAGAAAAATAATTCAATATATCGAAAAAAATGTCTGATAAACCCTTTATCGACGACAGAAATGTTCTGCATCTTTTAGATCAACAAATTTTACCGGGACAACACAAACGTTTAAATCTGCATACAGCAAAACTCTTTACAACCTCAGCTGTTGATGTACCTGTTATCATAGAACGTTCTAAAAAACCGGGGCCGGTTGTTTTAATAACTGCTGGCATTCATGGAGATGAGCTTAATGGTGTAGAAATTGTAAGACAATTTTTAGCCAGAAAAATGAATAAACCCCTTAGAGGTACTACAATATGTATTCCTGTAATGAATGTTTTTGGGTTTCTAAATATGGAACGGGAATTCCCTGACGGCAGAGATCTCAATCGAATTTTTCCCGGTACAAGAAAAGGACCTTTGGCCAGTCGTTTTGCTTACCAGCTCACCAACGAAATTTTGCCGGTTGTAAATTATGCTTTAGATTTTCACACAGGGGGAGCCAAACGTTTTAACGCAGCACAAATTAGAATTGCGGAAGAGCAAGAAGATTTAGTAGAACTCGCTAAAGCCTTTAATGCACCATTTACGGTATACTCTTCAAACATTAAAAAATCTTACCGTTGGACCTGTAAAAAACACAATATCTCCATTTTACTTTACGAAGGCGGAAAATCTGCCGATAATGACCCAAACATCACAAAATACGGTTTAGATGGTTTACGCCGAGTCTTAAAACATCTCGGTATGCTCAAGGCAGAATTTGATCCGTCTAAAGCAGATAAACCCTCAGTTTTTATTAAAAAGACAAAGTGGTTAAGGGCAAAATACAGTGGATTATTGCACCTAAGGGTAGACATTGGGCAATGGGTTGATAAAGGTGAAATATTAGCAGTTATTACAGACCCTTATGGGAGTTTTAAGCATGTTATGAAAGCCAGAAATTCTGGATATATTATCAATGTGAACCAATCTCCCATGGTGTATCAAGGCGATGCCTTATTTCATATCTCAACAGATGATAACTAAAGCGGAAATAAGAAAACGATACAAAACAAAACGCCAAGCTCTGTCTTTGTATGAAATTGAAGAAAACAGCATTGCTATTGCCAATCAACTATTAAAATTGAACATTTGGCATAATACGTATTTCCATCTTTTCTTAACCATTGCGAAGCAAAATGAAGTCAATACAGATTTTATAATGCATGTTCTTCAGGGAAAGGATAAACAGATAATAGTGAGTCAGAGTAACTTTAAAAATTCTAGCTTAAGACACTTTTTGTTGACAGATTCTACGCCGCTGAAAGAGAATACATTTGGAATTCCTGAACCGCTGCAAGGCCTGGAAGTACCGGTTGAAAAAATTGATGTGGTTTTTGTGCCTCTTTTGGCTTTTGACCGTAAAGGTCATCGAGTTGGTTATGGTAAAGGCTTTTACGATCGGTTTTTAGGTCGTTGCAGAAAAGACACTATAAAAATTGGGTTAAGCTTTTTTGAAGCAGTAGAAACACCAATCGATGCAGATAAGCATGACATTCAATTGGATTATATAGTGACTCCACAGCGGATTAATAAGTTTTAACTTTTATATGAGTAAGAGTATAAATCAGCGGTTATCGGCGTAATTCGCAGGAGGTTTATTTTTGCCCGCAGATTTCGCAGAATATTTTTAAGAGTAAGAGTATAAATCA
>CAYMXD010000112.1:0-7060 GCA_964394095.1 uncultured Mesohalobacter sp.
AGTTTCGGCATATGCAAATAAAAAAGAAGGTAAAAAAGTACCTATTAAACCTGAAACTGCCAACCATTTCCAGGCTGATTTCGGTATATTTTTAAAGCGATTATATCCGACAATGATAAGAATGACTGCGGTTACCACCACTCGAAATGATCCAACCTGAATTGGAGACAAACCCACCAGTCCTTTTTTGATAAGGATAAACGAACTGCCCCACATAAGGGCAAGAATAAAGAGGTATAACCACTTGAGTTGATGTGCCGACAAATCTAAAATTTTTTGCAAATGTGGCTTAAATATCAGGAGACAATTGATAAAATGAGGTTAAAAGGTTGGTTGTTTTTTGAGTTACTAAATAAGGTATATAAACCGATTACCTGAACATTATAAGCTAAACACTCTGGTAATCTTATATATTTGTAACAAAATAATTCAATGAAAATTCAAGCATTAACTATTCTGTTACTTTTTGTTAACATCCATTCCTTTAATGCTAAGGATAAAATAAGCTTTCAGTTACAAAAATCTCAAAGAGCAATTAAGGTAATTTCGGGAGATATTAATCAGAAATATTCTGCTCATTTTATTGTTTTTAAAGATAATAAAGAGAGAAATTACGGCATAAAATCATTCTTTATAGACGAACAGAATAACGTAAAACCGTTACAAATTATTGAATTCGATAGTCAACCAAATATAGAATCCTATCATTATTCTGAAAAAACAAAAACGCTTACCTTAATCACTAAATCTGATAAAAAAAGTTTGAAAATATCTGATTTTTATATCAATAATAATATTATTGACAGTTATAACATAAACTCTGAAAATTCATACTTAATGGTTAGATTATCAGGCAAATCTATTTTAATTACTACATTAATAAATGAAAAAAAATTAAATATCAAAACCATTAAAAACTCTTATGACTTTTACGATTTTGTTTACGATTTCAATAAAGAATTTGAAGAAGAGTTTGATATTATTTTCTCAAATAAACCGGAATTTATCAATCAAAATGAGTTTGTGAAGAATGGTTCTATAAGCACATCAAAATTATACGTCATTGATGATCAGCTTATGTTTGATTACACTTCAAAATCTAAATATATTTCTCTTCAAATTAATCCTGACAGTTATAAGTTACCCATTGTAGTCAAGGCAGCATTGAATGACCCAAACAAAATTAAAGACATTAATTCTTATGTTTTTGGTGATAATTTTTTTCTGTTTATTAATTATAATGAAGATTTAAAGATTGAGACTTATGACAATCTAACAGGTCAACTTCTAGATCAAAAAAACATATCCGAAAATCTTAAAAATAGTGTGCCTTACGCTGACATTCAGTATTATATTAAGAAAACGAAGAAATATCGCTTCAAAATCACCGGAACAGTAAATTCTACAATTAATAAAAATAGGATGCTTGTCACTTTAGATTATGTAGATAAGAACAATTACAAATATTATCACGACTGGTGGTTTCATCACTGGATGATGGATCAACAAATGCATATGATGAATAATTCCAATAGCTTTCGTGGACCTCATCCTGCAGATTTTGATTTTGTATTTCCCTCAATTAAGCTTAATGAAAAGACCAAAACAATTCAATTTGAAGTAGATAATGATTTTAATTTTTATCCAAAAACTGAAAAAACAAAATATAAAAACGCTCATAAAGAGTATTACATCAAAAAAATAGACAAAAGAAACGATGTTACTCAGGTGTCTGTTGCATTTACCAGATCATCAATTCGGTATCTATTTTATTCTAAAAAAACTGAAAGTTTTCATATTAAAGCAGAGGCGTATGTATTTTGATCATATTTGCAAGGCCTTATTTATTGCAGACCAGAGTTCCATATAAAAATTCGACATTTCCAAATTGAAGTTTTGAGAGTCTAAACAAAAACTACTCACATTACTTCCACGTCAAACTTTCCATAATTTTTCGCATATCCTTTTTAAGGTATTCTGCTGCGGGAAGAATAGAATCGTAATTTGGTTTTGTATTGAAATAAATGGAGCCGGTTGCAAAATGATTTATGCTATCTGTAAGATAAAACTGCGCCTGAGAAGCGGCATTGCCTTCCACTTCGTAAAACAAGCCGTAAGTTCTGTGTTCATCATTGATATAAGTTGTTGATAAAATAGCATCAGCTTTGATTTCGTGAGATAAAGGCAGCTTTTGAGCATCAATGATAAGAGAATTTAGATTGTTTTCAACCGGATAATAACTGATGTAAATCGAACCATCAAGTAATGGATATGTAATATCAAACCAGCAATTATTTTTGTATCTATCATTTTTCAGTCTTGCAATGCTGTTGATTTTAAAATCGTATGGACATTCTATTTCAGCTTGATGATATTTGGCTTCCGGATAATTAAGTGCTAAATATGCTTTAGGTTTGGGTAAGGCGTCATCGTCTCCACAACCCATTATTAATATAGATATCGACACTAATATGTATAGTTTCCTTAATCTCATAATCAAATTGCAATATAAGATTATAACGTGGCTTAAGGCTTTAAAATTGTTCTAAATATTTTACATAACATATAGAGCTATGTGCTTTCGAACTCCTGAAAATTTAGAAATTTTATTTAATACAAAGTGGCGTTTAAAAAGTAAGTTTGTTTTCAGGTCGAGTGATCCCGACATTTTTGTCGTGATTGCCTGCCATGTCGATAGACTGGTATCGAGACCCAAACCCATCTCGATTCTATTTTTCATCTCCTATCGTCGATGAAAAATGGCTCGATGTGACGCTCTTCTTTCTTGATATTGAAATATATAATCTATCAGCTCCGAAACTTCAGAAAAGCCTATTCTTTAATCAACTTTTTCTGATAAACCCCATTGGTAGTGTATATGTTTAAAATATATAAACCACGACTTAAAGGGTCTAAATCAACGTATTCTCCATCTTTTGAGGATAAAACCTCTTTCGCATTGGTGTCAAATATTTGGAGACGTTCAAACTGTGTTCCTGCCGGTAAATTGATATTTAACGTCCCTTGCGTAGGGTTTGGATAAACCTTTATTTGATTTGCTTCAAACTCCTCTGCACTCAACTCGTCAACAATTGTAATGCTATACGTGTTGGTGATAATAGGGGCGTTGAAATCGAAAAAGATATAGGCTTTGTTATCGATCACATCACCAATCTGCACATTAGAATTGGGTTTTATTCTAAAACTCACATGACCATTGCTACCTTCTTCATCAATAGCTTCATAGGGTAAATTGATGTTATCAAAAATAAAATTGAACTCTTCTTGGTTTACAAATTCCAAGCGGTAGTCATGACTGGAATTAACCGGCTGAAATGTAGTCCAGTCTAGTTTGTCACTTATCATATCTGTTATCTTGACATTCAAGGCATTGGCTGTCCCCACATTTTGAAATCTAATCTTATAGTCTATGTATTCGTTAATTTGCTCATCAGGGATTTGGTTAGGCTGCACTGCCAATTTATCGTTAGGATCAAAAGAATTAACGGCTTCCTGACCAAATTCTATTGAGTTATCTTCCGGAGTCGAATCATTGGCATCTGGCGTTACATCTGCTGTAATAACTACCATATCCCCGCTATTTAAATCTGGGGGTTGAACATTAAGCAATGTAAAGTTTATGAGTTCAGAGCTTAAAATAGGCAAATTGCTAATCGTGAATGTTAAAGAATTTGAGGTAGTACTGCTTGGCGTTTGAGTGGCATTCACAAAACTCTGCTTAGTGTCATCAAAATTCACTGTAATTTGAACATTAGAGACCGATTGTGTGCCTTTATTTTCTACAATGAGTTCATACTCAGATTCAAATCCGGGTATAGCATCATCTAAGGGAAACAATTCTATACTTAAATCTTCAATGCTTTGATTGGCCGTAATACAAAAATCGTTATTGTCGTCAATAGCGTTTGTATTTGAAAAGCTCATCGTGTGAGCTGATGGTAAAGCAACTAAAAAATTGGGGAGATTGAGCATACCAACACTAAAGCTCCCCTGATTTACCGTGAGTGCGTAATACCCATTATCGTCGGGTAAAGTACTTATATCGTTTTGCCCGTCATTCGCATTGACTAAAAATTGCGTCAACGGCTCGTCATTAGAATCACAACCATCGCCATTTTCATCAAACCTGACTTCGCCAGAAATATAGTTGATATTACAATCGTCGCCGATGTCATCATCAAAGATGTTCCAATTATTATCCTCTATCAGTTTTTCTCTTGTAAATATATCGCAATAGGCCATTCCATCGGCGTCCAGATAACCATCCTGAAGATTTAGCTGTACAAATCTATCTAAGAGCAAATCGTAGTTTTGACTATCAAATTCAGAGTTTGTAACAAAATCATCTACATCACTTTCAGAAAAAGTCCAAGTAGATAAATCCTGATTAAAATCTGAAAGGGCAAACATCCCGTGAAAGCCAAATCCGTTAACTGATGAAACATCCCAGTCATCTAAAGGCTGATTAAAACTAGAAGATCTAAACATATCAGACATGCTAGTCACATTAGAGACATCCCAAGAATTTAAAGACTGGTTAAAATTAGTGTTTTGAAACATGCCTCCCATAAATTGCACATTAGAGACATCCCAATTGTCTAAGGGTTGATTAAAATCTGAATTTTGGAACATGGCTTGCATTTGTTCAACAGAAGACACATCCCAGGAATTGATGTTTTGATCGAACGACGCAAACTGAAACATGGTATCCATATTGGTAACACTTCCAGTATTCCAATTATCTAAGGGTTGATTGTATGGGCTAAACTCAAACATGCTTTGCATATCTGTAACATTTGAGACATCCCAGGAATTTAGAGGATGATTATATGGACAACTATAAAACATTTGAGCCATATTAGTAACACTCGAGGTGTCCCAACTCGCCAAGGGTTGATTATAAGCAGATTGTTTAAACATTTCGCCCATATCTGTCACATTAGACACGTTCCAGCTATCTAAAGACTGATTGAACTCCGTTGCATTATAAAACATTCTAAACATTGTGGTGACGGATGAAACATCCCAATTGTTTAAAGGTTGATTAAAAATATCATTCCCGGAGAACATATTATCCATATCGGTCACATTCGAGACATCCCAATTATTGAGAGGCTGATTAAAGCTATCGGCATTGGCAAACAGACCTTCCATAAGCGTCACATTAGAAACATCCCAAGTGCTAATAGTTGGAGAGTTCACAAGATCTGCAGAAGCAAACATATTGCTCATGTCCGTAACATTACTCAAGTCGGGCGTATCTGTGGCGTTTATAGTGAGATTATAGCAATCTTCAAATGCGCTTTCCATAGACTCCCATTGGATATTTCCCCACTGTTCAACGCTCATGAGTTCATCGTTATCAAATAGCGCCCCACCGTCAAATTTTGGAAATTGACCGGAAATCTTGACCGTGTAGGTGCCAGCCGATGCGTAAGTGTGCGAAATAGTTTCAGTCTGATTATTTAAAATGGTTCCATCGCCAAAATCAACCGTATAATCATAATTGAAATCAAATTGGTCTGCCGGTATTTGAATGCTCAAATCTGTTCCTGAAACCTGCCAAGTGGTTGTAAATTCATTTTGGGTGTATGAATTTAAGCTGAAAAATAGTAGAATAAATAATGTAAAGTACTTCATAATCAACATTTTATAACAAAACTAAAAATTATGAAATAGGATACAATAGAATTTTTCTTAAAATTTGAGCTTAACTAGCTAATAACTAATAATTTAAGTATGTATTTTAAATTCTTTTGCTCATCTTGAAAGCAGATGAATTCAAATTGTAAAAATCTTGAAAGTACTATTATACGTAAATTTAGAAGCGATTTACATCAGCATAGAACATGTACTTGTTCAAAAATTATGATATTTCAAAATAATTTATAGATTAAACTAACAAACAACTGCATGATTCTTAAAATTATATTAAATCATATCTAAATAGAGACTTGGGATAAAGGTGGATTTGTATTGAACATGTAGATGTTTAACTCCCAATTATCACCTTTATCTGTTTGATACGTTTGTCATCAATTACTTCAGCTACAAAACGGTATTGGTCAAATTTTATTTCCTGATTTTTTTTAGGGAAGCCTTTGGTGATTTCAAGTAAAAATCCGGCGATGGTTTCTGCATCGCCTCGCTGGTCTTCGAAGGTGTTGATGTGTTCTTCGTCAAATTTTAAAATTTGGTAAAAATCTTTCATAGACGTTTTCCCTTCAAAGACATAGGTTTTGCTATCAATTTTTGAGTATATGATATCTTCATCATCAAATTCATCACTGATGTCGCCCACTATTTCTTCAATGATATCTTCCAGGGTAATCAAACCACTTGTACCGCCGTATTCGTCAACAACAATGGCCAGGTGATTCTTTTGAGCCTTAAATTCATTCAGCAAATCATCCAGCTTTTTATTTTCGGGCACAAAATAGGGTTCACGAAGTAAACTTTGCCATTTAAAGGCAGACTTGTCGATGTAAGGCAGCATGTCTTTAATATATAAAATGCCTTCAATATTATCGATGTCTTCTTTATAAACTGGTATTCTGGAATAGCCGGCCTCCATTATTTCGCCCATAATTTCTTTAAAACTCAACTCATAGTTTAGCGCAAACATGTCCATTCTGGGTTTCATCACTTCTTTGGCATCTATATTTCCAAAAGACACAATACCTTTCAGAATTTTTTTCTCTTCAGTAGACGTTTCGCTCTCCCGGGTAAGTTCAAGAGCATGAGACAATTGATCTACACTCAAGTTTGGTTTTTGCTTAGCCAATTTCGATTGAAAAAAATTACTGAAATTTCTCAAGGGCATGCTCAATGGTGTAAGCAATTTATCTAAAACCAATAAGGGATAGGCCATAAAATGGGAAAACTTCACATTATTTCGGTTGGCATATACCTTTGGAAATATTTCTCCAAAGAGCAAAAGCAAAAACGTCACAACAACAATATCGATGATAAACTTGAGGCTTATACCCAACAATGAGACATCCTGCGCTACGGAAAACAAGTAACTTATAGAACTATA
>CAYMXD010000113.1:0-7025 GCA_964394095.1 uncultured Mesohalobacter sp.
ATTTACACCTGCCGCTACAGTCCCAGATAAAACGGGGGCATCTACAAGCGGGTCATCCCCTAGATTGAATACAGACCAGATATATCCTGAACTTGCATTGGGCTCATTATCCCATGAGATATCAATTGTCGTTGTCGTTTCATTAGTAGCTGAAAGGTTTAAAGGCTGTAAACAATCAGGTGCAGTTTTTACTTCAAACTCATCTATAAAGAAATCATAATCTTCAGGGTCATCAACAGAACCATCAGTTCCCCAGAAAGCAAACCTAACATTTCCTGTATATGCCGATAAATCAATTATTTCTAAATCTCCTGTTTCACTAGGGAAACTTGACTGGTCATAAGTTCTAAGTGTAGTCCAGGTTAACCCGTCATCTTCAGTTATAAGCACCTGTACTTCATCATCAGACCCCATGCCATTTCCTTCGGGTGGACTACTGTTAGCAAAATCTGTAATTGCAGCAATGTATTGCAAAACATAAACGCCTCCTGATAAATCAAATGTTGGAGAAATCAGCCAATCTTCTCGGCTATTTGTAAAGAGATTGATATTCACAGCGTTATCAGCTCCTGTTCCATTTAAAAACTGATCGTGTAACCATAAAGATTCACCCAAGTCTGAGGGGCCTGTCACCACTTCCGGCTTCGTCCCAACAGGTGGGAAGATAACTATCAAAGGATTCTAAATAATCAGGAATAAAAGTATCGCATAAGGTTAAAAAACTAACTGCTGCTGATAATTCACTTAAACCATCTGTACTTCCACAATCTGATTGTATATAAACATCATATTCAGTAGAACTTGAAAGACCGGTTATACTCGCAGTAGTAGTTCCAGAACCAACAGAACCTGTAAAGAGCGGTGAGTCTACATCCGGATCAGCTCCATCTGCAAACACCAGCCAATTGTAACCAACTGAGGCAGAACCCACAGGGCTCCAAGATATATCAACAGAGTTTATGCCAATATTACTGACAGAAAGACCTGTTGGGGATAAACACGGTGGTGCCTCGTCTATACCTACATCATCAATAGCCATATCACTTGTGAATCCGTCGCCTCTTTCGCCTCTAAATCGTATTGTGATGGATTGACCGGCATAAGCAGATAAATCTACTAACTGCTCAATCCAAGGATCGTCTTGATTAGGTTGTTGTTCTCCGGTTAAGGTGAATACGGCAAGATCATAGCCTGAACCGGCATCTACATCAACATTAAGCGTACCCATATCTCCTCCATGCATATGGAACCAGAATGATAAAGCCGGGCTGCTTAAAGCACTGAGGTCAATAATTGGTGACACAAATAAAGCTTCATCGCCTGGATTACCAGATGTAGCTTCAGTAAAGACAAAATTAGCACCACTCTGGGCTTGATTAGGTCCTGTTCCGGTAGATGGCGTATCAGTTGTTGAAACTTCCCATTCATATCCCGTTGTAGAGTTTTCTGTCCAACAATCTGATGTGGGCTCTGCAAGGGCTTCAAAATCATTAAAATAAGGCGCCGTAAATATAGTACAAGGTGTTGTAAATGGGACGGCATCAGATTGGCCACTTAAGCCATCTGTGGCACCACAATCTGTGGTAATGTAAGCTTCATAATCTGAACTATCTGTTAGACCGGTTGCAACAACCGATGTATCACCACTAACAGCTGTTCCAGAGGCCACAGGTGTATCTGTTGCAGGATCGTCTCCAGCGTTAAATACAGCCCAATTATAACCATCAGTTGCATTAGAAACACTAGACCAACTTAATTCTGCTGAATCAGGAAGTACATTTATGACTTCAAAAGTTGATGGTAAGGTACATGATGCTAGGGTTGTAAATGATACAGGCCCATTAAAATCGCTTATTCCATCTGTATCACAGTCTGAGGCTAGATACATATCATAATCTGTTTCTGCTGAAAGTCCAGTTACCGTACCGGTAGTTGTACCTGCTGCAAAAGTCCCAGAAGTCACAAGGCTTGCAGAATCAGGGTCATCGCCTTGATTATAAACTTCGTATAAATATCCATTTATAGCGTTTGGCTCGGCGTCCCAAGAAAAGTCTGCTGCATCATCTGAAGCACTTACAAAAGTTGGATTATAAGGTATTTGGCAAAGCAAATCTACTCCTCCCGTTATTGTAATACCAAGATCAACTACAGATCCCCAGGCGAAACTTGCACAAGGATCAAGAGGTAAGTTTCCTCCCTCCTGCTGCATCACTCTTAATCTTGAAGCTCCATTTATAGCGTCACTTGGAACAGTTATTGTAAAACTTGATAAAGCAAATGGTGGAGTCCCTGAAGCTAATGTTCCTACTGACTCACCAGGCTGAAAAATGAAATCCTGATTAAAATCTATCCAAGCTTCTCCAGCGCCTTGAAAGTTTCCACCGCAGGTCCCAAATTGAACATCTAGAGTGTAGGTATTGCCTGCTACTAAATCTGCAACTTGAGTGCTTGTTTGGTCTTCAACACCAGCAATACCATCGGCCTGACAGCCAATATATGCAATTGATGTAGTCTCTCCTGCTAAATCTACTTGTTCAACATTACTATCGAAGGTACTAGATGGTCCTCCATCTGTGCAATAGCTTTGTGCGTTGATCTGCCAACAGGTCAGTAATAAACTGAAAATTAGTAATAATTTCTTCATGAGTTAGGTATTTTCAAATTAAGATGTTAAATCTATATAAAATATTTAAATTATCTTAACTTTTAGTTAAAAAAAATAGCCTGAGTAAAAAACTCAGGCTATTTATCAAGTAATCTTTATAAGATTAATTTATTCCTTAATCACTTTAAAAGTTTGGGTATTGCCACTTATTGTAACTTTCATCAAATAAGTTCCACTACTTAAACGGTCCATATTAATATCTAAGGATACGTCTTCATAGTTTTGACCGAATACTTCTTTTCCTAAAATATCGTAAACTTTAACAGATTCAACCGGATTAGCCGATTCTATCGATAAAGTAGAGCTAACTGGATTAGGGTAATAGTTGAAGTTTTCTTTGGAGAATGCAACTGTTGAAACAGTTCCTGCAAACACATCAAAATCCAATGGATCTAAAGTTTGTACTCCACTTTGACAAGATCCAAAAACATCAGATTCCAGCAAAATGTAAGCTGCTCCGGAATCGGCAACAATCTGAACACCGGTCATATCAATGCCATCAACATCTGTATCATATAATAAAGGTGCATTCGCATCAAAACCATTAAATATTCGACATCTATCTAGAGAATCCGGATCATCCTCTATAGTTCCAGCGTTAAAATTAATTTCAACTGCTGTTGTTCCATCAGATGCCACAAATAACCATTCTTTAAATTCGTCATTGTCGTAACAATAAGTATTATTTATTGCAGGAGCATTAACAACTACAGTGGTTGGCGTAAATGATGTTGTAAAAGATACTGGTCCTACCCAGTTACTCACATCGCCAGCGCCACAATCTGCTCTAACGTAGAATTCATAATCTGTTTCTGCAGTTAAACCGGTTGCTGTAAATGGAACAGTAACATCCTCAAAAGTAGGCACTCCAGTTGGTGCTGACCCAGCGGTTACAACTTCTACATCAAAAATGGTTTCGGTTGATCCTGCCACCCAGTTAAGATCTGCTGTTGTATCTGTCACAGAAAGCACTTCAAGATTATTTGGATCGAAACAAGTTGGCGCTTCATCGACTCTAAAGTCATCAATAGAAATATCACTATCAAAACCATCCCCTCTTTCAGCTCTTAGTCTAATTGTTATAGTTTGACCAGAATATGCTGTAAGATCTACAAAATGTTGAATCCAGTCATCGGACTGATTTGCTTGTTGCTGACCTGTTAAGGTAAATACATCTAAATCATATCCGGAACCAGCATCTACGTCTACATGTAAAACACCCATATCTCCACCAAACATATGGTACCAGAATGAAAGTGCCGGAACACTTAAGGCACTCAAGTCTATTTGTGGAGAAGTGATAAGAGCTTCATCTCCAAGGCTTCCTGAAGAGGCTTCAGAAAAAATAAAGTTTGTACCACTGTAAGCCTGGTTTGGGCCAGTACCACCTGAGACCGTATCATCATCTGAAACATCCCAAGAGAATGCATCTGTGGAAACCTCCGTCCAGCATTCATCTTCAACAAGCGTTGTAGTTGGTTCAAAGGCTTCAAAGTCTGTAAAATAAGGGGCAACGAAAACATCGCACAAGGTATCAAAACCAACAGCTGGTGACAACTCACTTAAACCATCAGTTGCTCCACAATCTGACTGGATATAAATCTCGTATGCAGTCGATGCACTTAGTCCAGAGATTGATGCTGTCGTAACTCCGGCACCAACAGATCCTGTTAAGACAGGCGTATCTACATCAGGGTCGTCTCCTTCATTAAAGACTAACCAGTTGTAACCCGAACTTGCATTACCCACAGAACTCCAAGATATATCAATAGTGTTTATGCCAATATTACTCACTGAAAGGCCTGTTGGGGTTAGACAAGGCGGAGCCTCATCTACACTAACATCGTCAATAGCCATATCGCTGGTAAACCCATCACCTCTTTCTCCTCTAAATCGTATTGTTATGACCTGACCGGCATAAGCCGATAAATCTACAAACTGTTCAATCCAGGGGTCATCTTGGTTAGGTTGTTGTTCTCCGGTTACAGAGAAGACAGCAAGATCGTAGCCTGAACCGGCATCTACATCTACATTAAGCGTACCCATATCATCTCCATGCATATGAAACCAGAATGATAAAGCCGGGCTAGACAAAGCACTAAGATCAATTATAGGAGACACAAATAAAGCTTCATCACCTTGGCTACCGGATGTAGCTTCAGTAAAGACAAAATTAGTACCACTCTGGGCTTGATTAGGACCTGTATCAAATGAAGGCGTATCAGTAGTTGAAACTTCCCATTCATATCCTGTTGAAGAATTTTCTGTCCAACAATCTGACGAAGGTTCTGTTAGGGCTTCAAAATCGTTGAAATAAGGCGCCGTAAATATAGTACAAGGTGTTGTAAATGCGACGGCATCAGATTGGTCACTTAAGCCATCTGTTGCTCCACAATCTGTGGTAATATAGGCTTCGTAATCTGAATTATCTGTTAATCCTGTTGCAACAACCGATGTATCACCACTTCCAGCTGTTCCTGAGGCTACAGGGGTATCTGTTGCGGGATCGTCTCCGGCATTAAATACAGCCCAATTATAACCATTGATAGCATTTGGAATACTAGACCAACTTAATTCTGCAGAATCAGGAAGTATGTTTATGACTTCAAAGGTTGAAGGCTCACTACATAATGGCGTAGTTGTTATGGAAATTGGATTTGCAAAACCACTTGTACCATCTGTAGATCCACAGTCTGACTCTATATATATATCATAATCGGTTTCTGGTGTTAAACCATCAACAGTACCTTGAGTAGAACCAGCTGGGAATGTACCTGTTGAGACGGGCGTGTCTACAGCAGGATCATCAGCCGCATTATATACGGCCCAAATGTATCCATCTGAAGCATTTCCTACAGGTGACCATGAGACTTCAGCAGAATCGAAAAATACGTTATCTGCTACAAGACCAGTAGGTTTTAAACAAGGAGGTGCTTCATCAAAATTAACACCATCAATAGCAACATCACTGGTAAATCCATCGCCTCTTTCTACTCTAAATCTCACCTGAATGGTTTGACCGGCGTAGGCTGATAAATCTACAAATTGTTCAATCCATGCATCTGTATCAGAGGTTTGTTGTTCTCCTGAAATTGAAAATACAGATAAATCGAGGTTTGTACCATCATCAACATCAACATGTAAAGTTCCCATGTCTTCACCGAACATATGGTACCAGAAGGAGAGCGCTGGTTCTGTTAAGTTTGATAAATCCATTTGAGGAGTAAGCACAATCGCCTCGTCTCCAAGATCACCTGATGATGATTCTGTAAATATGTAATTAGCTCCGAATTCTGCTGCATCAGGACCGGTATCAAAAGAAGGTGTTCCTCCCGTACCGATATCCCAAGCAAAACCTCCAGGCGAAACTTCTGTCCAGCATCCTTCGTTTTCAAAGCTTGTTGTCGTCGGGAAATTGGCGAAGTCTTCAAAATATGGTGTGGGGAAAACATCACAAAGTGTTTCAAACCCAAATGGTACAGACAATTGGCTCGTGGTATTGGAACCACAGTCGGACTGAACATAAAATTCTAAAAATGATGAGCTTGGCAATCCGGAAACTGTTACTGATGTTACATCTGAGGCAACGCTACCGGAAGCAACTGGTGTATCCACGTCAGGATCATCTCCTGCATTAAACACAAACCAGTTATACCCATCGGTTGCCGTTGTCTCAGCATCCCAAGAAAAATCTGCAGTTGATTGTGTAATATTAGTTACTGCTATATTTAAAGGAGCAAAGCATGAGGGTAATTCATCAAATCTTACACCATCTATGGCGACATCACTGTTAAACCCGTCACCTCTTTCCACTCTAAATCTTACTTGAACATTTAGACCGGCATATGCTGATAAATCTATAATTTCCTCAACCCATGGATCGGAATTGTCTGTTTGTTGCTGACCAGAAATTGAGAATACAGATAAATCAAGATTTGTACCGTCATCAACATCAACGTGAAGGGTTCCCATATCGCCTCCATACATATGGTACCAGAATGATAAGGAAGGCGTTGTTAAAGTTGAAAGGTCTATTTCAGGTGTCAAAATAATGGCCTCATCACCTGTACTACCAGAACTTGATTCAGTAAAAATGTAATTATCTCCAAACAGAGCTCCATCAGGACCAGTTGCACCCGAAGGTGTAGTTCCCGTAGTAACATCCCAAGCAAATGTGTCTGTTGAAACTTCCTCCCAGCATTCATCTTCTTCAAAACTAGTGGTGACTTCAAAATTTGCAAAATCCTCAAAATAAGGTGTTACAAAAACATCACAAAGTGTTTGAAATTCTACACCGCTTGAAAAATCACTAACCCCATCTGTGGCTCCACAATCTGATTGTATATAAACTACATAGGTG
>CAYMXD010000114.1:0-7009 GCA_964394095.1 uncultured Mesohalobacter sp.
TGCACTAAATCTGAAAAAATAAAGCATTATATCAATAAAAATTATACTTTTGCAAACTGATTAAAAATTAGACATGGCAACATATCAAAAACGCGGGGGCAAACCCAAAACCAAAAAAGAGAAACAGGATAAAATAGAAGAAGAGTCAACAACAGCTGAAGTCTTTAACACTTTAGATGAAGGAGCCTCAAAGACCGAAGAGTTTGTATCTAAATACCAAAATGTAATTATTGGTGTTATTGTAGTCATCATCGTAGGGATTCTCGGATTTTTAGGTTATGAAAAATTTATAGTCCAGCCTCAGCAGGAAGAAGCTTCCAATGAACTCAATCAGTCTCAAATCTATTTTGATATGGCGCTTGAATCTACACAGGCCAAAGAAAGAGACTCCTTATTTACACTGGCCATTAACGGTGCTCAAGGTAAATTTGGGTTTGTTGATATTGCAGATGAATACAGCTCTACAAAAGCTGGTGACTTGGCCAATTACTATGCCGGGATTTCTTATTTAAATATTGGAGAATATCAAAAAGCTATTTCTTTCCTTGAGAAGTTTAATACTGATGATGAAATTATAGGAACGTTTGCTATCGGTGCCATCGGCGATGCATTTCTGCAACTAGAACAACCAGAAGAAGCTTTGGGTTATTTTGAAAAAGCCGCCAAGCGAAGAGATAATAACTACACCACACCAAAATATTTGTTTAAAGCTGCACTATCAGCTATGGAGCTAAACAAAGCTGATAAAGCTGTAAAGCACTTAGAAAAAATAGAGAATAAATATCCCGATTCTGAAGAAGCCAAAAAGCTTGCACCCTACCTTGGTAAAGCGATGGCAATGAAGTCTTAAATCATGGCAACTGAAGGCAACAATCTATCTGAATACAATGCTGATGCCATCCCCGATGCCAAAAATTTTAAATTTGGGGTTGTGGTTTCAGAATGGAATGCAGATATCACCCAGAATTTATTTCAGGGGGCTTTTGATGCGTTTATAACCCATAATGTTTTTAAGGAAAATATTGTGCGCTGGAATGTTCCCGGTAGTTTTGAATTGATATATGGTGCAAAAAAACTAGCTGAAAGTTTTGATATGCTAGACGTTATCATCGTGATTGGTTCTGTGATAGAGGGAGAAACCAAACATTTTGATTTTGTATGTCAGGGCGTTTCTAATGGAATTGCCCAACTTAACATCACCCTTGACATTCCTGTGATCTTCTGCGTGTTAACAGATCACAACAAACAACAGTCTATAGACCGTTCCGGAGGTAAGCACGGTAACAAAGGTACAGAAGCTGCTATTGCAGCTATTAAAATGGCTCAGCTGCGAAAGGATGCCAAATTCTACAAACCCTAAATTTTATGACATCACAATTATTGTTTTACATTATTCTTGGAATAGTAATAGTGAGTTTTTTATTTGATCAGGTTTTAGATATTCTTAATGCTAGAAAATTTCAAGATCCCATCCCGAAAGAACTGAAAGATGTTTACGATAAAGAAGAATATGAAAAATCTCAGAAGTACAAAACCCAAAAGCATAAAATTAGTCAGTTAAGCAGCTGGTTATCTTTTATAGGCTTAATTTTGGTTTTAGCCTTAGATGGTTTTGCTCTTGTAGATAGTATTTCAAGAGATCTCGTCTCCCACCCTATTTTGGTGGCCTTGGTGTTTTTTGGCATATTAATGTTAGCTGGCGATATTATTTCAACACCATTCAGTTATTATTCTACTTTCGTAATTGAAGAACGCTTCGGATTCAATAAAATGACACCCAAGACCTTTTGGATGGATAAACTCAAAGGATGGGTTTTAGGAGCTATCATTGGTGGTTTGATTTTAAGCCTTATCATTTGGTTTTACCAAATGTTTCCGGAAACTTTCTGGATATACGCCTGGACATTGATAAGCATCTTTAGCATCATCATGAATATGTTTTACACCAAACTCATTGTACCTCTCTTCAACAAACAGGCGCCGCTGGAAGACGGAAGTTTGAGACAAAAGATAGAAGCCTACGCCAACAATGTAGGGTTTAAATTAGACAATATTTATGTGATTGATGGCTCCAAACGAAGTACCAAAGCCAATGCTTACTTTTCAGGTTTTGGGTCTCAAAAACGCATTACACTCTACGATACATTGATTGAAGATTTAGAGGAAGAAGAAATTGTAGCGGTTTTAGCCCACGAAGTAGGTCACTATAAACACAAACACATCATATATAATTTGAGTATTTCAATCCTATCAACAGGGTTTACCTTATGGCTTTTGTCTTTACTGGTTGGCAATCCCATGCTTTATGAAGCTTTGGGTGTTGAGCAGCCCGGTTTTCATATCGGTCTGATAGCTTTCGGATTGTTATATACGCCAATTTCTACACTCACAGGATTCCTCATGAACATTTTATCCAGACGTTTTGAGTATCAGGCAGATAATTATGCTAGCGATACCTATCATGGACGCTATCTAATCAGTTCGCTAAAAAAATTATCTCAAAAAAGCCTGAGCAATCTCACACCACATCCGCTTTTTGTCAAAGTTCATTATTCGCATCCGACTTTGTTGCAAAGGTCAAGAAATTTAAATAGTGTCGGGTAAATAACTCTTGATGTTTATTTTAACTCACCTCCTTTCTCAAAACCTCTAAAGGTGGTTTTCTTATGATTTCTAAACTATTGCTTAATCCAATGATTAAAACCAACAAAACAATCCCAGGAAATAGGATAAGAAAAGGCACCAAAGACGGCACAAATGCTGAATTAAACACCAACCAAGCCAACAATTGACTACTAATGAGCGAAAGTAAAACTCCAGAAAGGGCTCCTAAAACACCAAGATAAATATATTCTAGTGCCGTAATATTAATAATTTGTTTCGCCTTAGCGCCAAGTGTCCTCAACAATACACTTTCTCTTATACGCTGATATTTACTGGTTCTGATAGCGCCTAAAAGCACAATTACTCCGGTTAAAATACTAAAGAAAGCCATAAAATTGATAATCCAAGATATTCTTGCCAGCAATTCTTCAATCACATCCAATACCTGTCTTAAGTCAATTATGGATACATTAGGAAATTGCTTGACCATATCCTGCTGAAAGCTGGCTGATTGTGTTTCGTCCGGCACTTTAGTGGTGAGTACTCTAAATTGAGGTGCTTTTTCCAGGACGCCTTCGGGGAAAACCAATGAAAAATTTAGGTCCATCTGCGACCAATCTACTGTTCTTATACTGCCAATAACCGTTTCTAAAAGAACACCCTGTACATTAAATACCAACTTATCGCCTACATCAACTTTTGCATTTGCAGCAAAACCATCACTTACAGAAACAGGAACCAAATCACTATCTGAAACTTCAGATGTAAAACTTCCCTCCTGTATAGTCTCAGAGTCTATAAGAGAATCACGGTATGTGGTTCGAAATTCGTGGTACAACACCCAACTGTTAACATTAGACAGCGAGTCCTCTCTAATTTCATTAACAGATTTCCCTTTAATTTTTTCTACCCTCATGGTAACTATGGGCACATCACTTAGGATTGGTAAATCATTTGACTTTATAGTCTTTACTATATTTTCACGCTGATCGGTTTGTACATCTAAGAGAATCATATTTGGGCTGCTACTTTGAGCATCAATAGAGGCTTGAGCTAAAAGTAAATCCTTACTAAAATATAACGTACTAATTAAAAAAGTCCCCACACCAATAGACAGTACCAATGTTAGAGTTTGATTCTGCGGTCTGAACAGGTTAAGCAAACTTTGTCTGGCTACAAATCCCCACTGATGGGGAAAGTATTTTTTAATGGCTCTCATGAATAGATGAGCAAGACCAGCTAAAATTGAAAACGTCACCAATATTCCACCTACAAAAGACAGCGCATACGTCCATTCTTCAAGTAACCATAAAGAGAATAAAAATATAAAAAGTAAAATAGCCAGAGAAACCAGAATAAGCGCTTTCCTGGATTTGGTAGCGTTGTCCTTTACAGCTCTAAGGGCCTGTAAAGGTGATATGTATAATGTTCCTATAAGTGGGAGAAGTGCAAATAATAAAGACATCAATACACCTAATAGTATCCCCATAATTATAACAGGCATTGAGTAGCTAATTTCTACATCTACCGGTAGAAGACCTTCTAATAGAATAGGAAATAACTGTTGAAGCATTAATCCAAAAGCCGTTCCAATGAGTCCGCCGATAAGTCCCATAAAGCTTACCTGAATGAGGTAAATTAAGAAGGTTTCTTTCTTGCTGGCACCAAGGCATTTCAGGACAGCAACTGCTTTTAATTTTTCTTTAATGTAGATGTGTATGGCACTTGCAATGCCTACACAGCCTAAAAGTAATGCGATGAAAGCTACTAGATTTAAAAACTTACCAAAATTTTCATAGCGCTCCCCTAGCCTTTCACTTGTAGAGGTATGTGTGTCTAAATCTGCTTCCTCTCTATCTAGAATAGGGTCTATTTTTTCATCTAGCTTTTCTAAATCCTGACTTGGTGCTTTAAAATAAAATTCATAATCTATACGGCTCCCAGTTTGTACTAAGCCGGACTCTTCGATGAATTTATAAGGTATCAAAACCGGTGGAGCAACAGAACTAAATACAGCAGTACTCCCGGGAATACTTTTAAGAGCGCCTGCAATGGGCAAGGTGATTTCTCCAATTTTAACACTATCACCAGGTTTTAAATCTAATTGAAGCATGACCGTGGCATCTACCAGAGCAGAACCTGTCTTTTGGTATTGTTTTGCTGCCGATTGAGGTTCAGTTTCCAGTTCTCCGTAAAAAGGAAATTCGCCTTCAATTCCTCTGACCTGAACGAGTTTACTAGCTTCATAACCTGGGAAGGCAGCCATAGAAGCAAAATTAATTTCTTTGGCCTGAGCACCTCCAAGAGAATCCATAATTTGAAGAACTCGCTCATTGGGTGGGTCATCGCTATCAATCTTAAAATCTGCCCCCATCAGAGCTTTAGATTCTAATGCAATATTGTTTTTTAAGTTCTCTCCAAAAGACTGTATGGCTACAACTGCTGCTATTCCAAGAACTATAGAAGCCATAAAAAGTGTAAGCTTTCTACCGCTAGACTTCCCATCACGCCAGGCCATTTTAAATAGCCAGCCTACTCCAGGTTTTAAATTAATTTGCTTACCCATTAATTTTATTTTCTTGATTTTCTACAATTTTACCTCCTTTAAGTCTAAGGATATGTTGGGTTTTATTGGCCAATTCTATATCGTGAGTCACAATAACCAGAGTCGTTCCGGAAGCTTTATTGAGGTCAAATAATAATTTTTCAACGTTTTCTCCTGTTTCTGCATCAAGATTTCCCGTAGGTTCATCTGCAAACAAAATATCAGGTTTGGTAGAGAAAGCACGTGCTAAAGCTACGCGTTGTTGTTCACCACCTGAGAGTTGTGAAGGATAATGATTAACACGATCTCCTAAACCGACTTTTCCCAATAAGTCTTTGGAAGATGTAATTGCGTTTTTGTTACCTTGAAGTTCAAGAGGTACAGCTACATTTTCTAAAGCCGTCAATGTAGGTAAAAGTTGAAAATCTTGAAAAACAAAGCCAATGTGTTTATTTCGTAAACGCGCCCTTTCGTCTTCATCTAAACTGCTGAGTTCACTTCCACATAATTGAATTGACCCTAAATTGGGACTATCCAATCCGGCGCAGAGTCCCAACAATGTGGTTTTACCACTTCCTGAAGGGCCTACAATTGCAAAAGTTGTTTTAGCTTCAACTTCAAAATTTATGTTTTGTAGTACTTTAAGTTGTTTGGATCCGCTGGAATAGCTTTTCTCCAAGTCGGTTACGTTTAATATCTTTGTCATTCTAATTTTATTGATGCTGATAGCAAAATAAGCAAAGCATTTGTTCATAAACCCTATTGTTATGAGAAGCTTAAGACGAATTTTTACAGTTCTATGTTTATTAATTTTATTTTCTTGTGGAAACCATAATGAAAACAAAACTGAAAAAGAATCCCAGGAATCAAATACTACAGAGTCATCAACACAAGCTAATAGCAATGAAGAAGATGAGGATGAACATGTGATTCTATTTTTTGGTGATAGCCTTACTGCCGGTTTGGGTTTAGATACTTCAGAAGCCTATCCGGCTTTAATTCAGAAACGACTGGATTCTCTAAATTACGACTATAAGGTTGTTAATGCAGGTCTAAGTGGTGAAACTACAGCAGGTGGCAAAAATAGAATTGAATGGGTACTCAAACAAGATTTAGATATATTAGTTTTAGAGCTAGGGGCGAATGATGGCCTGCGTGGTATTCCTTTAGATGAAACCCGTAAAAATCTTCAGGATATTATAAATATTGTAAAATCAAAGCATCCTAATGTTGAAATAATTCTGGCAGGGATGCAAATTCCTCCAAATATGGGACAGGATTATACTTCAGAATTTAGGGCTATTTTCCCTGAACTTGCTCAACAAAATGATGTGGCTTTGATTTCTTTCTTGCTTGAAGGCGTAGCCGGTAATCCTAAATTAAACCAATCTGATGGTATACACCCTACAGCCGAAGGCTACGAGATTGTAGCTGAAAATGTTTGGAATGTTTTGGAAAAGGTCATTAAAAAATAGTAACATCAGTCGTATAATCTAATTTTTTAATCATAATTCATCACTGTAATATATTGCTTTAGTTTGATTAATGGACCGGCTATAAGTCCCGAAAAGCCACGGAGCATAATTCAATATGTAATAACATTCAGATGTAAATTACTTCTCAATATATCCCGACAGTCACTCTTGGAACTCTGGATTTGATGAAAGTCAATCAAAAAGCATCGTTAGGTCGAGCCTCTGAGAATTTTCCAAATTTTGTATAATAGGATGTGACGTTTAAAAAGTAAGTTTCTTGTCAGATCGAGCCTCTGAAAATTTTGAAAATTTTATTTAATTAGTTGTGACTTTATTAAATACGATAACAAGCTTCTTCCCTCGGAGGGAAGACGGGAGAAGGGTG
>CAYMXD010000115.1:0-6973 GCA_964394095.1 uncultured Mesohalobacter sp.
TTACCTTTCAACTGGGTTAAAGCTTGTAAAAAATTTAAGTATAGGGGTAACTGCAAACTATAATTTTGGAAATATTGAAAATAAAAACGTGTTGGCTCAAGTTGGAATTGAACGATCTACAAGGGAAATTAACACGAGCGATATCAACGGAATAACCTTAGATTTTGGACTTCAACATGAATTTAAAATCAAAAAGAAAATTACTGTAAGAACTTCGCTTGCATATTCTCCAGAAAATTCGCTTAACCTCGAAAATGACAGACAACTAGCCACCATACTTTTTGGCAATGACGGAAGTGAAATTGTAGTTGACCAAAATACAGCAGAAAGCACGTCTTCTGAAGTCGATTTTGGAACAACATATAATGCGGGCATTGGTTTTGGTCAAGAACGCAAATGGTTTATAGGTTTTGAATACACCTATCAGGATGCTAGTAATTTTGATGCTATCAATTTTAACAACAACATAGATTTAGATTTTGTTGAATCCAATCAGTTTAAAATTGGTGGATTCTATATTCCAAGATTTAACTCACCAAGAAATTATTTTAATAGAATTGTTTACAGGGCCGGCTTACGTTACAACGAAACAGGTTTAGAATTTAGGGGAGAACCTATTGATGAGTTTGGCATGTCTTTTGGTGTAGGTTTACCTGCAGGACGATATTTTACCAATATAAATTTGGGTTTTGAGTATTGGACGCGAGGTACAACCACTAATAATTTAATACAAGAAAACTACTTAAGCTTTTATATAAGTCTATCTTTTAATGATTTGTGGTTTGAAAAACCAAAATATAACTAAAAACAAAAATTATGAAAACTAAATTTTTAATTGTATTTGCTACATTTTTTTTAAGCTTTACATCAATTCACTCACAAGTTGACTGTAAAACAGAATTGAGTTTATTTAACGATAGTGCAAAAGCAGGGATTTATGATGATGCACTTTCAAGATACAAGACTCTCATAAAAGAGTGTCCTAAAGAAAGTATAATTACGTACAAGCGAGCAAATAAGATGTTCGATGATATGGTTGAAAATCTTGATGAACAAATTAAGAACACCGAAAAATCTCTTAAAAATGCGTCTGATGAAGCATCAAAAAAGAAAATAGAATCGGAAAAAGTGGTTCTTGAAAACAAAAAGAAAGAAATGGCTAAAATGGAAATTGAAAATCTAAAACTCAGATTAGAAAATTTCCCAAACGAATCTCCAAAAGGAAAAATCTACAATGACATTGGTAAGGTTATGTACGAGAACCGAATAGGTAGCGTTGAAGACATGTTTAAGTATTTTGATGATGCCTGGAATCAAGATCCCGATAATTTTAAAGACCCTAAAGGGCTTTACATTTACTTTTTGCTTTTTGACAAATTGGAAGACGCCGATAAAAAGAGCATCAATGACCTTTTTGTAAAGTATGACGAAATCATCGCCCAAATTGAGCGTATGGAAAACGACCAGGCTCTAGTTGCTAAACCTTTAGTTACAAAACAGGAAAATCAGGAACAATTAACTGCTAAAGAAGCTAGAAAGTTAAAAAATTCTGGGATTTATCTTAGAAACTATGCGTTAATCAAAAAAGGGATAAATAATGTGTTAGGTCAAAAAGCAGATTGTGATAACCTAATACCAATGTATGGTAAGGACTTTGAGGAGAGAAAAACAGACAAAGAATGGTTAAGAGTAGCTGCCTCTAAGATGAGTGGAAAAGATTGTACCTCAGACCCTTTGTTCTTTCAAATAGTTGAAACGCTTCACGAACTCGAACCTTCTGCAAGAACAGCTTTCTATTTAGGTAGACTAGCAGCTGAAAACAACGATATGAATAAAGCTTTAGACTACTACAAAAATGCAGCTGAACTTGAAGAAAACCCTTTAAACAAAGCTAAAGACTACTTCACCATTGCTGAGGTTTACAAAAAAAGAGGCTCTTATTCTTCTGCCAGAAAATACTACCAACTCGCATTAGATAATAAACCATCTATGGGTATTGCCTACTTGAGAATTGCAGCGATGATAGCAGGAAGCGCTAACGAATGTGGTGATACCACTTTCAACAAAAGAGCAATATATTGGAAAGCTGCCAATCTTGCCAATAGAGCAGCCAGTGTAGATGCAAGCTTGAAAAAGAATGCCGCAGAAACCGCAGACAGTTACCAACAACGTGCCCCTTCTAAATCTGACATCTTTCAGGAAGGCATGCAGGGTAAAACCGTTTCATTTTCTTGTTGGGTAGGTGGTAGCGTTAAGGTACCAAACCTCTAAAATGAAATCCAAATATTTAATTTTTAATAGCATTGCAACAATAGCTTTTGTTGCAATGCTTTTTGCTTGTGAAGATAGCCTCAACGAAATGAATAAATACAACCAAGAGGTTGATGTGCCTCAGGGTATGGCTAAGAAAATTAACCTTTTTTATACGGACTCCGGTACTGTAAAATCAAACCTAAAAAGCCCTAAAATGTATGACTATTCACAGGAAAAATTTGCCTACAGGGTATTTCCTAACGGAGTAGAAGTCGACTTTTTTAATAGTGATTCAACAAAAAGTACTATAGTAGCCGATTCTGCAATAGTTTATATAAATACAGATCTCATAGATTTGAGAAATAACGTAGAAATCACCAGGTCAGATAGTGTTATACTAACCACTTCTCAACTCTATTGGGATACAGATAAAGAGTGGGTGTTTACAGACCGAGAATACACCATTCAGCAAGCAAATGGCTCCAAAAATGATGGCTTTGGATTTGATGCCAGTCAAGATTTTAAAGTGTACAATTCCAGAATGAACAAAGGTGTTCAGGTTATAAAAAATGACTCCCTCTAAGTGCCATTTTAGCTTTTCTTTCCAATAATAACAGCATCATAGAATATTCTGCTTTTTTTAAATTAAATTTGTTTAAATTAAATACAATACATTGAAGTTTTTCAAATATTTCCAATACGCCTATTTAGCCTTTGCCATCCTGTTTTTTATCGAAGCATTCAGGGCATGGGGTGAATCAAATCAAAGAGCTTATTTATTTATTTTTCTTGGTCTTGTAGCCGTGTTTATGTTTTTCTTTAAACGACATTTTAGAAATAAATACAAAGACAAATCCTGATGCAAACAGACTGGCTTATTATTGTCTCTTCTTTATGCTTATCTGCTTTCTTTTCAGGTATGGAGATTGCTTATGTGTCTTCAAACAAATTGCATATAGAAATTGAAAAAAAACAAGACAGTTTTCTTGCCGGCATTCTAAAAAAACTTACGCAAAAACCTTCAAAATTTATTGCAACAATGCTTTTGGGTAATAATATTGCATTAGTTGTTTATGGTTTGTTTATGGGAGATATCCTTACAGAATGGATAGCTGGCTTATCAACAGACAATGCTATCTTGTCCTATTTTTTCTCAGAAGCGAAGCTTTTTACCCAGACCCTTATTTCTACTCTACTTATCTTGATAACCGCAGAATTTCTCCCAAAAGTATTTTTTCAAATTTACGCGAATAAGATTATAAGGGCCTTGGCTTTACCGGCTATTATTTTTTACTACATATTTTGGTACATCACAGATTTTATTATTTGGTTAACTGATATCATACTAAAAGAATTATTTAAAGTAAAAGGAGATACGGTCCAGCTTAATTTTACAAAAGTAGAATTAGGACATTATATTAGCGAACACATAGAATCTACAGATAACAGCGAAGATGTAGACTCTGAGATTCAGATTTTTCAAAATGCACTTGAATTTTCTAATGTCAAAGCCAGAGAAGTAATGATACCCCGAAATGAAATTATAGCCGTAGAAATTGATGAAAACCCTAAAAAGCTTATAGAACTTTTTACAAAAACCGGTTTGTCTAAAATTTTGGTTTACAAAGAATCTAATGATGATATTGTAGGATATGTTCATTCGTTTGAAATGTTTAAACGTCCTGAGCATATTTCAGACATTTTACGATCTGTAATCTTTGTCCCGGAAACCGTTCACGTTAAAGAAGTGCTTAACAATTTAATTAAAAAACAAAAAAGCATAGCCGTTGTTATAGATGAATATGGGGGGACAAGTGGCATGATGACAGTAGAGGACATTGTTGAAGAACTCTTTGGCGAGATTGAAGATGAGCACGACCCTGTAATTCTGGTTGAAGAAGAAATTGCTGAGAATATTTATAAATTTTCAGCTAGACACGAGGTAGACTACCTTAATGAAAAATATAAAATCAACATTCCTAAAAGTGATTCTTATGAAACCTTAGGTGGTTACATCATGAATCATGCAGAAGAAATACCCGAAGCCAATACCAGCTTTGTTATAGACCATTTCAAGATTAAAATTATGGAAGCTTCCAACAAAA
Source organism: uncultured Mesohalobacter sp. (assembly GCA_964394095.1). Taxonomy (GTDB): domain Bacteria; phylum Bacteroidota; class Bacteroidia; order Flavobacteriales; family Flavobacteriaceae; genus Psychroflexus. The sequence goes on from CAYMXD010000115.1 coordinate 4,359, forward strand.
AAATCGAATTGATACAACTTTCTTTTTTAAATGATGTTGATTAATCTTGAGTTTTAGACCTGAACCCACTAGCAGCATGAAGTGTGGATTTTAAAACCTCTAAACTCTTAGATATATCAATTGTCAATGATTTAGGTATGCTTCAACTTATTTTGAAATGGACTCTTATCCAAAACATTTTTTATAAGTTGAATTGAATTTGAAAATAATAGAAACATACCAAATTTATTGTAAGTGTCTTATTTCTATTTTCTAACACTGCCCTGTGCTAGCAAGGGCGAAGTAAACGGTCTATTTTCTTAAAGTACCGGATGCTGATGACATATTCAACAAATATTAAAGGGATATATCCCTTATGTTCAACAAAAACCTTATTTTCGCAAACTATATTTTTAAAACCTAAATCATGGCGATTTTAAATTCAATACGAAAGAAAACAGCTGTTCTCATCATTATTATTGCAATGGCATTATTTGCCTTTGTCCTTTCTGATCTGTTTAATACAAGCGGTGTGTCGTCAGAAAAATCTGTGAATGCCATTGGCGTAGTTGGTGATAAAGAAATTGAACGCGTGGAATTTGTACAAAATGTCGAAAATTATATCCGTCAGAATCAGGGTCGTTCAACAACGATGCAAGCTGTTAAAGCCGTTTGGGACAGTAAAGTTCAGGAGCTCGCTTTAGAAGAAGAATTTGAAGAGTTAGGCATAGAAGTCGGTCGTGACCAAATCATATCCAAACTTTCTGAAACTTTGGCAGGAAATCCAAATTTTTCAAACGACGAAGGCTTCTTCGATGAGGGAGTAATGACAGAATATCTTGCTAATTTAAAAGAAACCCAACCTCAGCAATATCAGCAATGGCAACAATACGAGCGTTCTGTTGCAAATCAGGTGAGAAGAGACATTTACCTTAACTTGATCAAAGCAGGTGTAGGCGCAACACTTCTAGAAGCCAAAGAAAATTATAAATTAGAATCCGACAATGTGAGTTTTCAGGTGGTAAGAATACCTTTTGATAAAGCAGAAGATATAGAAGTTTCAACTTCAGACATTAAGGCTTATATCAAAAAACATTCGGATGAGTTTAAGCAGGAAGTTCAAAGAGATATTCAATACGTATTGTTTGAAGATAAAGCCTCTACAGAAGATATCAACAAGGCAGAGGAAGGCATCAAAGAATTAATCCAGGGATTAAAAACTACAGACAATATAAACTCATACATCAATATCAATTCTGATGAACCCTATTCTGCAAGTTTCAAATTTGAAAATCAATTACAATCAGATACAAAAGATGAACTATTAGCTCTGGAAGCAGGTGATGTATATGGGCCGTACAAAAAAGGAGAAGCATGGGTAGCCACTAAACTTGTTGAAACCAAAAAAATGCCCGATTCTGCTAAGGTGAGTCATATTTTAATTTCTACTCAAGGACCAGAAGTAAATAGAACTCAGGAAGAAGCTAAAAATCTTGCTGATAGTCTATTTGCTATTGTGAAAAACAACACATCAAAGATGGCAGAATTAGCAAAAGCATTTTCAACTGATACCGGTAGCGCAGAAAAAGGTGGAGATTTAGGTTGGAATACTTATGGTAGGTTTGCCCCAAGTTTTAACGATGCCGTTTTCAATAACGAAGAAGGGCATAAAGGTCTTGTAGAAACCCGTTTTGGATTCCATATTATTTATGTAGAAGAATTATCGGATGAAAGTACGATGTACAAGTTTGCGGACTTGGTGTCCAATATTAAACCATCAGAACCAACGCTAAACGAAGTTTATAGAAATGCAGGTAATTTCTTGTTAGACGCTCAAGATGGAGAATTTGCAGAAGTTGCCAAAGCTAATGATTACGAAGTAAAACCCGTTATTGGAATAAAAGCGCTTGATGAAAACATCCCCGGTTTAGGCGCACAGCGTCAGATTGTTAATTGGGCTTTTGACGAAGAACGTTCGGCAGGAGATATTAAACAATTTGATATTGACAAAGGCTACGTTGTCGTTCAATTAAACAAAATTAAAAAAGAAGGCTTGCAAAGCGCTCAGCAGGCATCTGCAAAAGTTACCCCTATCTTGGAAAAAGAAAAGAAAGCAGAAACTATTAAATCTTCTATAAACTCTAAGGATTTAGCTGTAATTGCTTCAGAGTTTAGTGTAGCTGTTCAAAATACGAGTGCAATTAATATGGCTAATCCTTTAATACCGGGTGCAGGAAAAGAACCCAAGGTTGTAGGTGCTGCTTTTGCTCTGGAAGAAGGAGAAGTCAGTAAGCCTATTGTTGGAGAAAAAGGTGTTTATGTGCTTAAACTCACAAAAAGGGTAGAAGCCCCTGCTCTAGCCTCATATAAAAATGCTGCTGTAAAAGAAACGCAGACTAGAGTTCAAAAGCTACAGAATCCTAACAACAACGTTATCAAATCGCTTAAAGATTCTAAAGAGATTGAAGATAATAGAGCTAAAGTTTATTAATCTTTTTTAGACTTAAATTTATCAATATCAAACCATCTCAGAATTGAGGTGGTTTTTTTATGCGCTTATGTATTAGCTTTGCCTTATATTTACATCATATTCATTGAAGATGAAATTAAGAGGCTATCATTTTTGGGTTGTATTT
>CAYMXD010000116.1:0-6821 GCA_964394095.1 uncultured Mesohalobacter sp.
AATTACTGAAGAAGGACAATTCAGAGAATACGGTGAAACCTATGAAAACGGGCTATGGGTCAAGTATTTTGAAGATGTTTTTGATAAGAATTAAAAACCTCTTCGATGTATATAACTAAAAACTCAGCGTCCTTTGTGCCTCTGTGGTGAAATTTCATTTAAATTTATCAACATAAATTTTTCATCATGGCAAACAACAAACTCCTCGTCAACGAACGCCAGGCCGATTTAGGGAAGTTTATGGTCGGTCGGCTCCTGCCCTTTCGCGGTAAGCGACAAGTTGGCCCTTTTACTTTTATAGACCATATGAGCCCTGCTCAAATGGGCAATGGTAAATATCTTGACGTAGACCAGCATCCGCATATTGGTTTGAGTACACTCACCTATTTATTTAAAGGCGAAATTGAACATCGGGATAGTATAGGAAGTGTTCAGGTTATTTCACCGGGCGATGTGGGTTTTATGACTGCCGGACACGGCGTCACCCATACCGAACGTACACCAAAAAACAAAAGAACTGGAAAATCTTTTGAAATGCATGGTTATCAAATTTGGGTGGCCTTACCTCAGGACAAGGAGGATATGGAGCCCAATTTTCAGTTTTATAATAAATCTGAAATACCATCCTGGGCCCAAAATAAGCTTGACATCAGACTTGTCGCTGGAAATGCTTTTGGAAGGTCAGCACCATTACAAGGCTACTCCTCACTGTTTATGGTTGATATTTTAGCAAAAGAGTATACAACGCTTGACCTTTCAAACCAACTCAAAGGCGAAGTCGCTTTTGTGATTGTTGAAGGTGAAATCACAGAAAAAGACCACAAGGTCAAAGCCGGGCAAATGTTCATTAGCAAAACCGATGAACAATGTAGTATTTGTTTGGTAAAAGGAACACGCTTATTGCTTTTTGGAGGTAAACCTTTGGATAGAGAACATTTTCTATTATGGAATTTTGTGTCTTCTGATAAAAAGAAACTGAAAGAAGCCAGTGAGCGATGGCAAAATAAAGCATTTCCCAAAGTCCCTGGTGATGAGACTTATATTCCGATACCGGAGGTGTTTTTGAGAAGGTAACATGTTTATTTTTTTAGACCTCACAGGTCTCGGAGACCTGTGAGGTCTGGATGAGTCGCTATTTCGTTGAAGCCTTTAAATGGCTTATCCCCACTAAAAATAGACCCGAAAGTTTCCAAAACCTTTCGAGTCTTTTGAATTAAAAAACCATCATATATTTTTATGATGTATATTTAATGATTTTATACACTTCGTTTAAAAGTAACAGGAGTCTAACTATTAAAGATTTCAAAATCTGAATATTTACAAACTACAACCTTTTCGTTATCATTATCAATAAGTTAGCTCAAAATTAAACGCTAATTATATGACCGATGTCATATGAATTGGGTTTGTCATTAGCGTATTTTTGTATCTGCTTTTTAGCACTAATTATGAATTTAAATTTTTCAACTATGGAAGTCAAAGAATTAAAAAACACACCGAATGCTAAAGCCGTTAATGTTAGGGATTTTGTATTTCAAAATATAACCCCTTACCACGGCAACAGCGATTTTCTTGTGGGTCCTACGCAAAACACCAAAGACCTTTGGAAAATCTGTACGGAGGCTATGGCAGAAGAAAGAGCCAATAATGGCGTTAGAGCCTTGGATACCGATACCATTTCAACCATAGATGCCTTTGGCCCTGGATATATAGATAAAAACAAAGAAGTCATTGTCGGTTTGCAAACCGATGAATTGCTGAAACGTGCCATGAAACCATTCGGCGGATTTAAAGTGGTTCAAAAAGCCTTAGATGAACACGGAGAGGCACCCAACGAAAAACTGACTGAACTTTTTGAAAATTATGTCAAAACCCATAACGACGGTGTCTTTGATGCTTACAATGCCGAAATAAGAAAATACCGTTCATTAGGTATTCTCACCGGACTTCCGGACAACTACGCCAGAGGTAGAATTATCGGCGATTACAGAAGAATTGCCTTGTATGGTATCGATTTTCTTATCGAACAAAAGAAAAAAGACCAGAGAGGCATCCGCGGACCAATGACTGACGAAGTTATTAGACTTCGAGAAGAAGTCTCAGAACAAATCAAAGCGCTTCAAGCCATGATCAACCTTGGTAAAAAGTATAGTTTAGATTTATCCCGACCAGCAGAGAATGCACAGGAAGCCGTTCAATGGACTTATATGGCTTATTTGGCTGCGGTAAAAGAGCAAGATGGTGCGGCTATGTCTTTAGGTAATGTGTCCACTTTCCTCGATATTTATATCGAAAGAGACTTAAACGCCGGTAAAATCACAGAAGAAGATGCTCAGGAATACATCGATCAATTTGTGATGAAGTTGCGTGTGGTTCGTCATTTGAGAATGAGCGCCTACGACGAAATCTTTGCCGGCGACCCCACTTGGGTAACCGAAGCTATTGGCGGTATGTTCAGCGATGGCCGAACCAAAGTGACCAAAACCTCTTATCGCTTTTTAAACACCCTTTACAACTTAGGCCCTTCACCCGAACCTAATATGACCGTGCTTTGGTCTGAAGATTTGCCTGAAAATTTCAAAAGTTTCTGTGCAAAAGTGGCCATTGAAACCTCGTCTATTCAGTTTGAAAACGATAAATTGATGAGAGACCTAAGAGGATCTGACGATTACGGTATTGCTTGTTGTGTATCTCATCAGGATCTCGGGAAATCTATCCAATTCTTTGGCGCGAGAACCAATTTAGCTAAAACACTTCTTTTGGCCATCAATGGTGGTCGCTGTGAATTGACAGGAAAGAAAATATTTGATGGAGTACCGGAATATAAGGATGAATATCTGGACTTTGATACGGTGATGATCAATTTTAAAATTGCCATGCAGGAAATCGCTCGGGTGTACTCTGATACCATGAATGTCATTCACTACATGCACGATAAGTATTACTATGAAAAAGCCCAAATGGCCTTGATAGATACTAACCCACATATCAATATTGCTTATGGTATTGCCGGTTTGTCTATCGTTGCAGACTCACTTTCAGCCATAAAATATGCTAAAGTTAAACCCATCCGAAATGAAGAAGGCTTAACCATAGACTTTGAAATTGAAGGTGAATTCCCAAAATACGGTAATGACGATGATCGTGTTGATGCCTTAGCAGCTCAAGCAGTAAGGGATTTTAATGATGAATTGAAGCAATTTAAAGTTTACAAAAATGCTGAACCTTCATTATCTGTTCTCACCATTACCTCAAATGTAGTTTATGGTAAAAAAACCGGAGCTACGCCCGATGGTAGAGCTCTCGGCGTTCCTTTTGCACCCGGCGCCAACCCCATGCACGGTCGTGATGAAATGGGCGCTATTGCCTCGTTGAATTCGGTAGCAAAAATAGATTATGAAACGGCTCAAGATGGGATTTCCAATACCTTTTCAGTTGTTCCAAAATCACTTGGAAATACTTTAGAAACCAGAGTTGAAAACCTGACCAGCATTTTAGACGGCTATTTTTACAACAATGCCCAACACGTTAACATCAACGTCCTTGATAAGGAAACTTTGATGGATGCCATGGAAAGACCGGAAGAATATCCACAATTAACTATAAGAGTATCCGGTTATGCCGTGAATTTTGTCAGACTCACCAGAGAGCAGCAACTTGAAGTGATTTCACGATCCTTTCATGAGTCTATGTAGTATTAAACAAAATCAAACACCCCTATAATCCCTGTCTGGCCGACAGACAGGGATTAAGGAGGGTGTTTTTTACCAAAATTCTATCTTATCAAAACAGCAGACGACATATTAAACGTTCATTCTTTAGAATCCTTTGGCACGCATGATGGACCAGGGGTGCGCTTTGTTATTTTTCTACAGGGCTGTAAACTCAAATGCCTGTATTGTCATAATCCGGATACCATTGCCATGGAAGGTGGTCGGGAATACACTGCTGATGAATTGATTAGAAAGATCCTTAAAGCTAAACCTTATTTCGGCAAAAAAGGCGGTGTAACGGTTTCCGGCGGAGAGCCTCTATTACAGGCAAAAGCTTTAATACCTTTATTTAAAACCTTAAAAGAAAAAGGAATTCACACGGCTTTAGACACCAACGGCAGAATATTAAATAATTTTGGAAAAGAGCTGATGGACAATTATACTGATTTGGTCATGTTGGACGTAAAACATATGACAGAAAAAGGCTACCGACATATCACAGGAATGAAAAACAGCCAAACGACCTTTAGATTTTCAGATTATCGTGAACAAACCAAAAAACCCATGTGGCTGCGCTATGTTTTAATTCCCGGCTTAACCGATCACCCTGAATTATTGACTGCTTTAGGAAATCGATTTAAGGACTATGATAGTATTGAAAAACTTGAAATTCAGCCTTATCATAAACTGGGTGTACACAAATGGGAAGCTTTAGGCTGGGAATATCAGCTGAAAGATGCCCGGGAAAATACTAAAGAAGAGTTGAATAAGGCTGTAAATATACTAAGTCCTTATTTTAAAGAAGTAAGTTTGAATTGAAAATATAAATATACACCTAACACCCTCCTCGATCCTCCCTCAAGGGAGGAAATATAAAATAGGAATGTCCCCTTGAGGGGACTTTAGGGGTGTTTTACTCGATATAATTAAAAACCAAGAACCATGACAACTTCAAAACTTAAAAATCGCTGGTTAATCGCTTTATCTGCAATAGGTATTCATATTTCGATTGGTTCGGTTTACGCCTATTCTGTAATGACCAATCCTGTAAAAGGCATTTTTGATGTTGAGGGCAGTACCATTAAATGGGCGTTTAAAATTGCGATTCTATTTCTTGGGTTTTCTGCGGCATTTTTAGGACCATGGGTGGAGAAAGTTGGCCCCAGAGTGAGTGGTACAGCAGCAGGGATTTTTTATGGTGTTGGTATTTTGGGTTCAGGTTTGGCTATTCATCTCGAATCCCTAATCTTATTTTATATCTGTTACGGCGTGATTGGTGGAATTGGTTTAGGCTTAGGCTATATCACGCCTGTAAGTACATTGGTAAAATGGTTTCCCGATAAACGCGGCTTGGCCACAGGAATGGCAATAATGGGCTTTGGATTTTCAGCTTTAATTTTTGGGCCTGTAATGCAGTATTTATTTGAAGTCGTTGGTGTAACCAATGCCTTTTTTGTCTTGGGAGCCATTTATATGGTATTGATTTTAGCATCTGCAAGGTATATAGAAAGACCACCTGAAGGCTTTTCTCCAAAAGGCTTTAATAAAGATGAGTCTAAAAACATAAAAGCAGATATTTCAAATATCACCGCCAAAGAGGCTTTTGGGCATAGACGTTTTTACTACATCTGGATTATGATGTTCATAAACATTACCTGTGGTATTGCTATTATTGCTGCGGCCAGTCCTATGATGCAGGAAAAACTGAATTACACCCCAATGGAAGCCGCAGCTGTGGTGGGACTAATTGGAGTTTTTAATGGCTTAGGGCGATTGCTCTGGTCAGGCTTATCAGATTATTTGGGTCGACCAAACACATATGTGATCTTCTTTGCATTTCAGATTTTAGCCTTTTACTTTTTACCTCAAATTACGGTTGAACTTGTCTTCTTAACGGTTTTATTTACCGTAATCACCATGTATGGCGGCGGTTTTGCTACTCTACCAGCATTTTTAGGAGATCTATTCGGTACCAAACAACTAGGCGCTATTCATGGATTGGTCTTAGCCAGCTGGGCAATAGCCGGTGTGGTTGGGCCAAGCATTTATGATGTTGTAAAGAGCTCTACAGGTTCTTTAGACATTACATTAAAAGTGTTCTCCGGACTTTTTGTAATTGCTTTCATTGTGTCATTGTTTATGAAACAATCGGTTAATAAAGCTTACAAAGTAAAAAAAGAAGCCCTTGCTTAAGCTTTGGAGAAATTTAATTTTCGATTTAAGGCGTTTTTTAATAACATTGTTAAAAAAAACTTATATGAAACCCTAAAAATCTTAAACCAATGAAGAACAGATGGATTATGATGTTGAGTGCTATTGGAATTCATATTTCAATCGGTTCAGTATATGCCTTTTCAGTAATAACCGACCCGGTAAAAGCCATTTTTGATGTAGAGTCAACCACAATAAAATGGGCATTTCAAATCACTATTTTAATGATGGGATTTTCTGCAGCTTTTTTAGGAGAATGGGTTAATAAGATTGGCCCTCGGAAAAGCACTGCATTGGCCGGAATCTGTTATGGCATAGGTATCTTTGGTGCCGGGTTTGCTGTACATTTAGAATCCCTGGCTTTGTTTTTTATAAGTTATGGGCTTATAGCCGGGATTGGTCTTGGTGTGGGCTACATTACCCCTGTAAGTGTTTTGGTCAAATGGTTTCCGGATAAACGAGGTTTGGCTGTAGGTATTGTGGTGATGGCTTTTGGCTTATCGTCTTTAGTATTTGGCCCATTGATGCAATATTTATTTGAAAAAATAGATATTTCTACAACCTTTTACATTCTGGGTGGCGTATACACGCTATTCATTATGTTGTCGGCCTCTTACATTGAAAATCCACCCGAAGGTTACAGCCCAAAAGGATATCAACAAGATAATAAGTCCAACAAGATTTTTTCAATAAGTGAACTCACAGGAAAACAAGCCTTAAAAAGTAACCGCTTCTATTTAATATGGTTTATGATGTTTATCAACATCAGTTGTGGTATTGCGCTTATATCAGAAGCCAGTCAGATTGCACAAATGCAGCTAAATTATACACCAATGCAAGCCGCAGGTATTGTGGGTTTAATTGGCGCTTTCAATGGTCTTGGGCGTTTGTTTTGGT
>CAYMXD010000117.1:0-6816 GCA_964394095.1 uncultured Mesohalobacter sp.
TTCAGACGATGGCTTAAGCCAATAGTAATTGTTTTTTACCACCATTAGGAAGTCCCCAACGGCAATTTCGCCTTCACGCCATAAAATGCGCTGACGAATTTGTTGGTTGTATTGATTAGCCCGTTTATTAGACCGCACCACAATAGCGGTTTCTTCATGACCGTCATTGTTATAAGCCGTATTGATGGCATCCATAATTTCATGACCATCAATGAGGCGAACCAAATCTTTTTGGTTTTCTAGGTTAAACTTAAAACTCTCTGCAAAATCATTCTGCAGACCATGACGCATTTCGGTGGCGTTTCGTAAAATTCCTGAATCTAATTCCTGTCTTACAACTGAGGTTAATTCAATGGGATGAACCTTGGTATGGTATTTTCTGGTAAGAATCTCTTCATCCAGAGCCGGACTTAATTCTGCTTTAACAGGAGGCAACTGAGCCGTATCACCAATTAGAATCAATCGACAGTTATCTCCACTAAATACAAACTCTATTAAATCATCCAGAAGTGAATTTCCACTAAATAAATCATCACCTGAAGAAAAATCAGGTATCATAGAGGCTTCGTCTATAATAAATACGGTGTTTCTAAATTTGTTTTCTTTTTGCACAAAATTGACACCACCTTTAGAATTTTTTTGGGGGTAGTATATAGCTTTATGAATGGTCTGTGCCGGTTTGTTTGAATAATTACTCATCACTTTGGCGGCTCTTCCCGTGGGAGCCATCAAAGAGGCTTTTAGTCTTAATTTTGATAAATTTTTGACCAATGTCGAAATAATGGTGGTCTTTCCGGTACCCGCATATCCCTTGAGTAGAAATATCTGTTCATTATCCTGGTCAACCAGATATTTCGATAAATTATTTAAGGCCCGATGTTGATCTTCAGTAGGGGAGTAGCCAAAATCTTTTGTCAGGTATTTGAACAAGTTGTCTTGAGTCATAAGTCAATTTATCTGAAAATTTTGGTCAAATTAATGAAATTAAACTGAATTTAATACTTTAAACTTTTGAGATTAAAAAAAAATTGTAGATTTGTGAGCAAGTCTAAACATTATTTAAAAAACATGAAAGTAGTTCTTCAAATTGTATTGTGGGTTGTTATAGTTGTATTAGTGTATTTTAATTACAAAGCTATCTTTGGACCAGTAGAATTTAATAAGGAAAAAGAAAAGCGTTACGCTAAGGTCATCAAAAAGCTGGATAAATTGCGTAAAGCAGAATTAGCCTATAAAGAGGTTAACGATAAGTTTACATCATCTTTTGACAGTCTAACCAGATTTATTGATACTGCAGAATTTACAATTACGCAAAGAAAAGATACGTCTTACCTCGATAAGGAATATCTTAAAACTTATGGCGTGGATAAAATGATTGAAGATGTTGTAATCGATACTTTAGGCACTAAGAAAGTAAAAGATTCTTTGTTTAAAGATTATGACTATTCCAAATTAAATATTGTGCCTGGGACAGATGGTAAAACATTTGACTTGAAATCCGGATTCATTGAGGTCAATAAAAATAAAGTTCCTGTTTTTGAAGCTAAAGTGAATAAATCCATTGTTCTTGATGGTCTTGATCCGGAATTAATCATACAGGAAAAGCAAACTGTTTCTGTTGATGGTGTTAATGGGGCTTACATTAAAGTGGGCTCGATGGATGAAGTAGATACCAGTGGAAACTGGCCAATTACTTATGGTAAACAAGAATAAAGAACAACACATATCATTTTTAAGTTTATCCATCTTGATTGATCAAGGTGGATTTTCTTTTTATTTGCACCACACCAATCCTGAGATTTCTACATCTGCCGGTAAAACCAGTGTTGAGGATATTTTTAGTATAAAAAGTTTAAAACTGTTTAAACAACAACTGAAAGAGATTTTAAACGCCTATAATTTTAAAGACGTAAAAGTGGCTTTTGCTAATTCATATTATGCTTTTGTTCCGGAAGATTATTTCATTGAAGAGGCTAAAGCCGATTATTTGAAGTATAATGTAGAATTGTTTGAAGGCGACCATATTGCAACAGATTATATTGAGGAACCTCAAGCGTATCAGGTCTATATCCCACTAATGAATTACCACAACAGCATTTTGGAACTTATAGATGAGTTTGAATATCAGCATTTTACCAATTATTTGATTCAGCATAGTCAGCCAAAAGATTTTGATAATGAAAATTTTATAAATGTGTATGTTAGACAAAACAGCATAGATATTCTTGCTTACGAAGGCATGAAATTTAAGTTATGCAATACCTTTGCCTACGATACAGATTACGACTTGGCTTACTACGTATTATTTGCCTTAGAAGAGCTCAATTTTAATCAGCTTAAGGTCCAGATGAATGTTTATCACGATTCAGATCAAAGCTCGTGGCTGGAGATTTTAGAACTTTACGTTAAACATGTCTACTGTGAATCTAAAGATTTAGCAGCTTTTATATCTTAGTAGTATGCGAATTATTTCAGGTCAATTTAAGAGCAGAAGGCTTACGGCACCAAAGCATTTGCCCGTTAGACCCACAACAGATAGGGCTAAAGAGGCATTGTTTAATATTCTTGATCATCAGTATTTTTTAGATGAGCTTAAAGTTTTAGATTTATTTGCTGGTATTGGTTCTATCGCTTTTGAATTTGCTTCACGAGGTACAACAGACATTACAGCAGTTGACCAAAATCGGGGGTGTACAGATTTTATCAGTCAGACTGCCGAGGAATTAGGAATTAAACTTCAAGTTTTGACTCAAGATGTCACGGCATTTATATCTCACACACAAGATTCTTTTGATATCATATTTGCCGACCCACCCTACAACCTCACGGAGGAAGAGTTTACAAGCCTTATTAATACCATACTTGAAAATAATTTGCTAAAAGAGGGTGCTATATTTATATTAGAACACTCAAAACATACCGATTTGTCATCGCATCCCAAACTAAAAGAAGAACGACAGTACGGAAATTCAGTGTTTTCGTGGTTTGAAATTTAAGGGGTAGTTTCAGGTTCTAAATTCTAAATTCCAAATTCTAAATTCTAAATTCCAGGTTTATGAATTATGATTTATGACTTCGGGTTCTCTATAAAATTCCACCTTTTCAAATCTAACTTCGTAAATCCAAAATCGTAAATCCAAAATCTAACTTCTTACTTCTAACTTTGTACTTCTAACCTCGTACTTCTAACCTCGTACTTCTAACCTCGTAAATCCAAATTCTAAATTCTAAATTCCCACCTTTTCACCTCTAACTTCGTAAATCCAAAATCTAACTTCTTACTTCTAATATCTTACTTCTAATATCTAACTTTTTACTTCTAATATCTAACTTCTTACTTCTAATATCTAATATCTTACTTGTAACCTCGTACTTCCAACTTCACGTTCCCACTACCTATGTTGAGTCAAAAAAAAATCGCTACTGCTAGCAGTAGCGATGATTCATACAAGCCTATAAGCCGGATTCTGTATCCGCCTAGACGGATTCTTATCATTTATCTGGTCATGATATTGCTATCGTGATCTAGCTACCAACCCTCCAGGATCAAGCGTGCCGCTTTCAAGCCCTGGTATACATGGTATTGCACCTCATAGAGTTTACCTGATTTCACTACAGCCTAACTGTACTTGCTTTCTGTTGCACTAGTCCAACTCCAATCCCGAAGTTTCGGGATGGAACGATGGGTGTTACCCACTATGATTGCACTATGGTGTCCGGACTTTCCTTCCCGAAAAATCGGGACGATAAGACGGCTTGTTTAGGAATATTAATTAAGCAGATTCTTGGTTTTGCTCTTCTTTACGCTTTTTATTTTCTTTAAGCCTTTCTATCAGAGAACCTCCAATCCAGTAAGGCAGTATAGCCGTTAAAAAAATCAATAGCCAAAACCCAATAGTAAGTATGGTCAAAAATAAAATAAACCCAAGATATTGATCAAATTCGAACATGTTCAAATATTTTCTACAAATATAATTGATTTTTGGAAATAGGAATACATAAAAATAAAATTGTTCAGGTTTAATTGCAATTTATTAATGTAACAATTTATCAATGTGGCTGATGTATCATCAGCATCTAAATCGAAATAAAAACCTTAAGATTCCAAAATATGTTCCTTGCCTCGCATTTTTCAGAATGACAGGTTTCATAAAGGTCTATAGTAACAACAGCATCCACAAAATGCAAAAGTTCCCCCTTTGGGGGTTAGGGGGCCCCTTATCCACAGCACTTTTATCGTGATAAAAACCCTAAGATTTCTAATAAATAATGATAGTTTAATTAAATTTGTAACTAAAACACAATAACATGGAATACAGAATTGAAAAAGATACCATCGGAGACGTTAAAGTCCCTAAAGACAAATTATGGGGAGCGCAGACTGAGCGTTCTAGAAACAACTTTAAAATAGGCCCTGAGGCCTCAATGCCTTTAGAAATTATTTATGGGTTTGCCTATCTGAAGAAATCTGCTGCCTACACCAATGCTGAACTTGGAGTACTTTCTGAAGAGAAGCGGGATTTGATAGCTCAGGTGTGCGATGAGATTCTAGAGGGGCTTCACGATGATCAGTTTCCATTAGTCATCTGGCAGACCGGTTCGGGAACGCAAAGTAATATGAACCTTAATGAAGTGATTGCCAATCGAGCTCATGTTATTGCGGGTAAAACTTTAGGCGAAGGCGATAAAACACTTCAACCGAATGATGATGTCAACAAATCACAGTCTTCCAATGACACTTTTCCTACCGGAATGCATATTGCGATTTATAAAAAAATATTAGAAAATACCATTCCCGGCGTGCAACAGTTAAGAGATGCACTAAACCAAAAAGCCAAACACTTGAAACATGTTGTAAAAATTGGAAGAACCCACTTTATGGATGCTACACCTCTGACTTTAGGTCAGGAGTTTAGCGCTTATGTTGCGCAGCTCGATTATGGTCTTAAAGCTTTAAACAATACATTAGATCATCTTAAACAGCTTGCTTTGGGAGGAACCGCAGTGGGTACAGGTTTAAACACGCCTGATGGTTACGACGTGAAAGTTGCGGAATATATTTCAAAATTCTCCGGAATTGACTTCGAAACTGCACCGAACAAATTTGAAGCCTTAGCCGCCCACGATGCCCTAGTAGAAACTCACGGCGCTTTAAAACAGCTGGCTGTTGCTCTTAATAAAATTGGTAACGATATCAGAATGTTATCTTCAGGGCCGCGTAGTGGCATTGGTGAAATTATCATTCCCGCCAACGAACCCGGATCATCAATCATGCCGGGAAAAGTAAACCCGACACAATGCGAAGCCTTAACGATGGTTTGTGCGCAGGTAATTGGCAATGATGCTGCTGTTAGCGTAGGAGGCATGCAGGGGCAATTTGAATTGAACGTCTTTAAACCTGTTATGGCAGCTAACCTTTTACAAAGTGCACAACTTATAGGCGATGCCTGTGTGTCGTTTGCTGTGAATTGTGTTGATGGGATTGAAGCCAATCAGCAACGTATTGATGAATTGCTAAATAATAGCTTGATGCTGGTTACCGCTCTAAATACTAAAATCGGTTATTACAAAGCTGCCGAAATTGCCAACAAAGCCCATAAAGATGGTTCAACTCTTAAAGAGGCTGCGGTTGAGCTCGGTTATCTTAGTGCAGATGAGTTTGACGAATGGGTAAAACCTGAAAAAATGATTGGGGATCTGAACAAGACCTTTTAGTATGATGAACTATAAACATGTTTTTTTTATTGTTGCATTGGTTTTAATTACCGCATGTAAAGAAAATACCACAAAGGAAATGACAGAAAAACGCTATAATTTTGATCTCCAGGGACATCGTGGTGCTCGAGGAATTTTACCAGAAAACACTATGGAAGGTTTTCAAGCTGCTATAGATTTTGGTGTCAATACTCTTGAATTGGATGTAGTTGTTTCAAAAGATTCACTGGTCGTGGTTTCTCATGAGGCTTATATGAATCCGAAAATCTGTAAGGACCCTCAGGGAAATCGCATTAAAGCTAAATCAGCTTTTAATCTTTATGAGATGACTTATAAAGAAATTAAAGCTTTTGACTGCGGAAGCCTTAAACATCCTGATTTTCCTGAACAAGAACCAAGATCAACTTACAAACCTTTACTCTCTGAAGTGATAAAGTTAACTGCTGAAAATTCCAAAGAGAAAGGGAAAAGACTAAACTTAAATATCGAATTAAAATCCGGTCCGGAGACGGATAATATCTACCATCCGGAACCGGAAGTCTTTGTAGATTTGGTGGTGAATACCCTTAGAAATGCATTAATTCCACTCAACAGGATAAGTCTACAAAGTTTTGATGAACGTATTCTGAGGATCATTTTAGACAAATACCCCTCTATAAGTGTAGCCTATCTTGTAGAAGATGGTGACTTTAATAAAAATCTTCAAAAACTGGGTAAAACGCCACAAATTTACAGTCCACATTATAGTGTAGTAGATAGTTTGATGATAAAACAAGCACATAAAAAAGACATCAAAGTCATTCCCTGGACGGTTAATGATATGAATAAAATGCAGGCATTACTGGAAATAGGTGTGGATGGTATCATAACCGATTATCCTCATAAAGCAAAGGTATATATGAAGTAATTGTTTATGAGCTATTTATTATCTATCAGTCTTAGCCTCTCAGTAGTCTTCTGTTGAGCTATAAGGTAAACTCTCTGTAGAGGCTCTAAATTTATCGTAAAATATGAAACTGCTCATGAATGACCTTAAAGTGTTGATTAAAAATAATGTAAAATAAATTTCAAAGTTTAAAGCATATACAGTTTTATCCACGT
>CAYMXD010000118.1:0-6807 GCA_964394095.1 uncultured Mesohalobacter sp.
ATCACGTACGGTTTTGTGAGAGGCTTAGGGTGAAACTCCCTTTGCCTACTCGATCGCAAAACGTTATGTGCCATATAGAGCAGACTATATGCAAATAGATATAGAACATTCCTAACTCATCATGTTATATCTAATTGCATATAATTTAACTTCATTCCCTTTTATTATATTTAATTACATATAATTTATCTATATTTGTTTGATATTATATTTAATTACATATAATGAAACAATTATCAGAGTTTGTGAAAAAACGAAGAAAGGAAGTAAATCTCACGCAGGATGAATTTGCTGAACGCACAGGAGTTGCACTTACTGTTGTACGTAAAATCGAACAAGGCAAAACAAATCTGAATATGGATAAAGTGAATTTAGTTCTTAAGATGTTCGGGCATGAACTGGCACCTGTCAATAGCAAAGACCTAAATGAATGAGACAAGGTAAAGTGTTTTATAAAGATTATTTAGCCGGTTTTGTTACTGAAACAGATGACGGTGAGTATATATTTCAATACGATGACAAATACGTAAAAGAACATCCAAATGACTTTATCACATTTACAATGCCAGTTAGATCAAAACCATATACTGAAAAGCGACTTTTTCCATTTTTTGAAGGATTGATACCAGAGGGTTGGTTGCTTGACACCGCTTCAGAAAACTGGAAAATCAATAAAAATGATCGTATGGGTTTACTACTGGCTTGTTGTCAAAATTGCATTGGTGCAGTAAGTGTGGAACCCTGCCTGCCGGACAAGCAGGAAATAACAGAAGAAGATGGAAAATAGATGTTTATATTGTTACAAACCTCTAGAAGGTGAAAATGACTTTCACCAGAAATGTTCGATGGAATTCTTTGGAACACCAACTCCTCCAGAAATTGAATATTCCCTTGATCAAATGGATGAGCTCGCAAAAAAAGTGGTTGAAAGAAGTGTAGCAGTTCCTGGCGTTCAGGCAAAACTATCAATGTCATTAATTAAAAAAACCAAAGAGAATTCTGATACTAGACTCACAGTAGTTGGTGCATTAGGAGGTCATTATATTTTCAAACCACCTTCTGAAAAATTTCCCGAAATACCTGAAAACGAACACCTAACCATGCGAATAGCAGAATCCTTTGGAATCCAAGTAGTGCCATCATCATTGTTTAGATTATTATCAGGTGAACTATCCTATATAACAAAACGAGTTGACCGAACACAAACTGGATCAAAGATTCACATGATCGATATGTTTCAAATCACAGAGGCATTTGATAAATACAGAAGCTCTATGGAAAAAGTCGGAAAAGCCTTAGGTAGCTTTTCAAGTAACACCTTACTAGACAAAACATATTATTTTGACCTAGCCGTATTTTCCTTTTTAACCGGAAATAATGATATGCATTTGAAGAACTTCTCAATGATCGAAGGCAGTTCTGGCTGGGTGTTGTCTCCGGCTTACGACTTATTAAATGTTGCAATAATATTTCCCGAGGATTCAGAAGAACTTGCACTAACACTAGATGGGAAGAAAAAAAAATTGAAAAGAGAACACTTTGAACAATTGGGAAAAAGTTTAGGATTGACTGCTAAACAGATCAAAGGAACTTTCAATAGAATGATGAAAAATAAATTGAAGGCACTTGATTGGATCGATCAATCATTCTTATCAGAAAAAATGAAAATCGCATATAAAGATTTACTTGAAGAAAAATACAATCAATTAGAACAATAACGGCACATAAAACTGTATAAACTGCATTAAAACGCAATTTATATTCACCGTTACAAGCAACCAAAGACCAACCCTCAAACTAAATGACAGAATATACAGAATTATATCAACGGCTCTCGAACAGCGAACTTCTGACAATAATAGGGGGATCGAAAAAATATAATCCTATTGCGGTCGAAACGGCTAAAACGGAAATAGAAAAACGACAGCTCTCCGAAGAAGAAATAAAGCAAGCAAAGTCTAAAATAATCCAGAAGAAGACTGCCAAAAAACGTGAAATAGAAAAACAAAAAGAGCATGTAGAGAAACTAAGAAAAAATGCTTCTACAATTTTTGACACACTAAATCCAATTCAAAACGGAATTCAAACCCCCGAAAAAATTATTAAACTTATAATTTTGATATTCGGTGGTTTAGCAATTTACAGACTCTACAAACAGTATGGAATGTTTCGATTTATGTTCACCGATAGTGGTGCGGATTGGGATATCAGTATGGTGGAATACTTTTTCCCAATAATCCTGTTGCCTGTAGCAGTTATCTTATTTTGGAATAGATTAAAATTAGGTTGGATACTCCTCACGATTTTCCTTACCTATTCAGCTTTGAACGCCATAGTTCTTTTTGTTATGAATTTAGGCAGACAACCCTCAGGAATTGATGCTTTCGAAGAAATTTTTCCGACCGTATCGCCTGTTGTCTATTTTATGACCCTGCTATTTTTCGGAGGCTTTTTATACCTGATATGTAAACAAGGTGTTAGAAATATTTTCAAAATTCCAAAACATACAATGCTTATAACAATTAGCCTAACGATTATTGCAAACTCAATTTTTTTTACTCAATTTTTAAATAATGAATTTGATTATGAACATTTTTAAGGGGATAAAAGGCCAGCTTGTAACTGTAGTTGTAAGCAATAGCTCGGATTCGGGATTCCGATAGCTATCGGAAGAAACCAAAGGTTTGGGATTTATTTTCTAACTTTACGATTGAAAAAATAAGGGTTGTGCTTTTTTGGTCGCCACTGAAAGATACACTAGACCGTTCCATAAAGCTTGAAAATGAAAACATTTAAAAAAAATATAGTACTGCTTTTATTGGTATCCTTACCTGCATCATATACGTTTGCACAAAGTGTAGATTTTGGGACCAATGATTATATTGAATATCAAATTGGAAACCTACCTTTGGTAATTTCTGTATCGCATGGCGGAAATATAGAGCCTGCTACTATACCAGACAGAACATGCAATAATCCTGTATATGCAGTCGATGCTTTTACTATTGAAACTGCATTAGAAATAAAAAACCTCCTCTTTGCCAAAACAGGCTGCTATCCTAACATAATTATTTCGCATTTAAAACGAAATAAATTAGATCCCAATCGAAATTTAGCAGAAGGCGCATGTGGTAACCAGGAAGCAATGACGGCATGGCAGGAGTTTCATAATTATATTGCTACCGCAAGAAATACTGCAAATCAACAGTACAACAATAAAACATTCTTCGTGGATTTACACGGCCATGGAAACCCCATTCAAAGGGTTGAGCTTGGTTATTTGCTTTATGATGATGAACTTGAATTGTCAGACAACACTCTCAATACATTACAGTACATTAACTATAGCTCAATACAAAATTTGGTAACAAGTAATGTCAATAGCTATACTCATGCACAATTATTAAGAGGGCCATATGCTTTTGGCACTTTATTATCAAACAAAAATTATCCTGCAGTGCCTAGTCAAAATATTCCTTTTCCCGGCACAAATTCAAATTATTTTAGTGGTGGTTATATTACAGCAAATCACACTAGTTATAACCCGGGAGCTCCAATAAATGGGTTACAGATGGAGCTTAATTTTACAAATGTAAGAGATACTCCAGCCAATAGAACTGAGTTTGCAAATGCTTTTGCTGATGCTATAATTGAATATATGAATACACATTTTAATCCGAGTTGGAACACATGCAATCCTCTTTCGGCGACTAATCCATCCCCAGATAAAGCTTTTTCTGTCTATCCAAATCCAGTTTCCAGGGGCGACTTGATTCATTTTAACATACCAGAAAGCAATATTTATGAATATGAGCTATTTAACTTACAAGGCCAATTGATTGCCAAAGGAGTGCTAGATTCTGAAAGTACGATAGATTCAAAAGAACTTAATTCAGGCCTCTATCTATTAAAACTATGGAGTGATAGCAAGAAAGCTAATGTTTTTAAGACCATGAAAATTATTATTCAATAGAAACAGTAAACAACCGCAGTGTATATTAATATGAGTCTTTGATGAAAAAAATGTCTAGATTTATACGCTAAGTTTCTATTTGAAATGAGTTAAATAGCCGTTTGCGCGCTACTGAACATAGATGAGACCACAGCGCAGTTTACAATTGAAGAATACAAAAATTAATGCCTGATCGAAATCAAACCAGAACTTAAAGCTGAATGTTTGACTAAAGTCATTTTATTAACTGAAGTTTCTGAGTTTTCCGTTTATAAAACTATAAAAATATCTAAACTAAATAAGGCGACCCATTTCGGGGTGATAAATAATGCTTTAGTTTTTTACTATAAACATATAAGGCTTTCAGTCTAAAGGTTATGCTTTTCAAAGCTTGCAACTATGGCCATTTGATGAGGCTGCAATGTTGCTAACTTCACACAGCTGGTTAAGGTGTGAATAAGGAAGTGGGGTGCGAAGTTACAAACTTCGCACAGCTGAGATTTTACAGATTCGTGTTTCGAATAGCCAAATGACACCATACAAGTAACCGTTGGCACCAAGCTAAGAAAAATCTAAGAATACTGCTAAAACATTAAAAAAAATACTGCGGTTACTATGAATTAAATTAACTTTACTTAAAAATCAACTTGAAAGAAACGCTCAAACAAATTGAATTATTCTTCAGAAGTTCCAATTTTGATCGTGGAATTCGACT
The DNA here is from genome assembly GCA_964394095.1 of uncultured Mesohalobacter sp. Taxonomy (GTDB): domain Bacteria; phylum Bacteroidota; class Bacteroidia; order Flavobacteriales; family Flavobacteriaceae; genus Psychroflexus. The sequence continues at coordinate 4,668 of CAYMXD010000118.1, forward strand.
TGGTGTAGCGCTTGCTCTTCCATTTGCTATCCTCTATGCTTTAGGCTATATTGAATTAGCTATACCTATTGTGGTCGGTGCGTTTTTAAATGCTCCAGGAGATATACCAGGCAGTAGGAAACGTAAGGTTAATGCTATATTGATCAGTACGGGTTTAACAATGCTGATTGTCGCCATCATGCTTTTTACAAAGCCTTATTTGCCCTTATTATTAATAGCCATGGGAGTGATTGCCTTTTTTGTATCCCTTTTATCGGTGTATGGGTTTAGGGCATCTCTGGTCTCTTTTTCAGGCTTATTGGCCATGGTCATTGCTTTTGCAATCGATAAAACCTCAACTTCTGCTATTTTGATTCACGTGGGCTTGATGGGCGTAGGTGGTCTCTGGTATTTAGCTGTATCACTGCTTTTTGAAGTCATTTTTCCAAATAAAGATCAAAATCAGTTGTTATCAGATACACTGCATTTGATTGGTGATTATTTGAAGCTACGTGCCAAACTCCTCACCAGTGCAAAGGATAGAGACCAACGTATTCAGCAAAACTTTAACCTTCAAAATCAAATCAACGATAAGCACGAAAGCCTTCGAGAGATGTTATTAACAGCTAGAAAACGTTCCGGACGCTCACGCTACGAAGAGAAACAATTATTGATTTTTATGTCGACAATCAAAATTTTTGAGCTTATCGAAGCTAAGCAAATGAATTATAATACGATCGACAAAATTTTTATGGACAGGAAAGCGTTTTTAAAACCCGCCAAGACGTTGAATAAGATTATGGGAAATCATCTTATTCGCCTCTCGGAAGTGCTGATGCAGAACGACCCATTACCCCGTGAAGAGGATTTAACGATAGCGTTAACAAAGGCGAACGATTCCATAATCGATTATCTGAAAAAGGTTAAGCTACCACAAGCCAGAGAAGGCGCTTTAATTTTAAAAAACTTATACGATTTTCAAGAACAGCTGCTAGAAGAAATAATAGCTATAAGAAGAGCTATGGATAATGTGAAAGAGGCTTCAAAAGTGTCTTTGAAACGTCAAGACGCCAGTCAATTTTTGACCCTTCACGAGTATAGGTTTGACGTGATGTTACAAAATTTGCGTTTAGACTCTACTTTATTTAGACATTCGCTAAGGCTTAGCATTGCGATGCTATTTGCCTATAGTCTGGGCCTCTTTTTTGAAATTCAAAACACCTACTGGATTTTACTTACCATTATAGTTATTATGCGTCCCAGTTATGGGTTAACCAAGGAGCGCTCTAAGGATCGTATAATAGGAACTATTATAGGAGCTGTAACAGCTGTGGGGATTGTTTTACTTACTCAAAACGAAATGCTATATGCGATTTTGGCATTGGTATCTTTGGTTTTTGCGTTTGCTTTGATTCAGCAGAATTATAAGTCGGCAGCAGCTCTTATTACCATTAGTATTGTATTCGTCTATTCTTTTATCAATCCTAAGGCTTTGGAAGTTATACAGTATAGAGTTTTAGACACATTTATAGGCGCGATTATCGCCGTAGTAGCAAACTATAGCCTATTGCCCAGCTGGGAAATTTTTAACCTGAAACAAGTTCTTAGTAAAGCATTAAAGGCCAACAATGCTTATCTACTGGCTACCCAAGATTTATATAAGAATCCCGATGATAAACTTTTAGCTTATAATGTAGCGAGAAAAGAAGCTTTTCTGGCTATTAGTCAATTGAATGCTGCTTTTCAGAGACTGACACAAGACCCCAAATCCAAACAAAAAGAATTTCAACTTATTTATGAAATGGTAACGCTGCACCAAACGCTTATCTCTGCCATAGCCTCTATTGGTAACTTCATCACTCAGCATCAAACCACTCCTGCTTCAGTTGAATTTAATGTACTCATTAATAAAATCTCAAATACACTTCAGGGTGCTTTAGATCGTCTGGAACAAACGTCAACACAGGAAAACATTGGTAAAACTAAAGCTGAGGATGCTCATGAGAAATTATTAAATAGGTACAAGCGCCTGGCGCATCTAAGGGATGAAAACATCAAACTAGGGAATCCAGAATTGGACAAAGAAACCCTACATTCTTTACAGGAGGCCTATTTGATTTCCAGTCATCTGGGCTGGCTTGTATCCTTATCGGATAATCTA
>CAYMXD010000119.1:0-6805 GCA_964394095.1 uncultured Mesohalobacter sp.
ATATTTTTTTGTATCTACCCCATCTTCTTTTATACCTTCAAGCATTTCTATTACTGCCTGAATTGCCCCGCCATGAAGCGGCCCCCAAAGCGCATATACTCCTGCAGAAATTGAAACAAAAAGACCAGCATGTGAAGATCCAACAATTCTTACTGTAGATGTAGAGCAATTTTGTTCATGGTCTGCATGAAGTATTAATAGCTTATTTAAGGCAGAAGAGATGATAGGGTTAATTTTATATTCCTCGTTAGGCTTTTTAAACATCATTTTTAGAATGTTATCTACGTAACCCAATGAGCTATCGCCATAATCTAAGGGTCTACCTGCATTTTTACGCATTGCCCATGCACATAAAACAGGGAATTTGGCTACCAATTTTACGATAGAATTATACATTTCTTCTTCAGAAGTTATATTAACAGAAGAAGGATTAAAGGCTATCAATGCACTGGTTAATGAGGATACAACGCCCATAGGATGAGCGGATCTTGGAAAACCATCTAGGATTTTTTTCATTTCTTCATCAACCTCAGACTGTTCCTTAATATCCTTATGAAACTTGTCGTGTTGTTCCTGTGTTGGAAGTTCGCCAAATATTAAGAGGTAAGCAACTTCGAGAAAACTTGCATTTTCAGCTAAATCTTCAATGGAATATCCTCTATATCTAAGTATACCTTGTTCACCATTTAAAAAGGTAATAGCACTTTCACATGACCCTGTGTTTTTAAATCCTCTATCTAAAGTTATTAAACCTCCTGTATCGCCTCTTAAGCTAGATATATCGATTGCGTGTTCATTTTCAGAACCTACAATTACCGGGAGTTCGTACTGTTTTCCGTCAAATTCAATTTTAGCTGTCATGTGTTATATTTTTAGTTTTTTATTAAAATTATTTACTTCAAAAATAAGTAATGAAATGTTAAATAGGCGTTAAGCATGGGGTATAAAAAAACCCATTCCACTTAACTAATCGTTAAAGTTATGCAGAATGGGTATAACAGAAAATGATATTAGTCAAGTTTATGACATATTAACTTTAAAAGCATTTACGCCTGGAAAATATGCTGTTTGTCCTAACTCTTCTTCAATCCTAATTAATTGGTTGTATTTTGCCATACGGTCACTTCTTGAAGCTGAACCAGTTTTGATCTGACCTGTATTTAATGCTACGGCCAAATCTGCAATTGTGTTATCTTCTGTTTCGCCTGAGCGGTGAGACATTACAGCGGTATAACCTGCATTTTTTGCCATGTTTACAGCAGATATAGTTTCGGTTAAAGTTCCTATCTGGTTGACTTTAATCAAAATTGAATTAGCAATACCTTCTTCTATTCCTTTTGAAAGTCTTTCAACATTAGTCACAAACAAGTCATCACCTACAAGCTGAACACGATCACCTATCTTTTCTGTTAAGATTTTAAAGCCATCCCAGTCATTTTCATCCATACCATCTTCTATTGAAATGATAGGGTATTTTTCTGAAAGTTCAGCAAGATATTCGGCTTGTTCTTCAGATGTTCTTACAACTCCTGAATCGCCTTCAAATTTTTTATAATTATATTTTCCATCTTCATAAAATTCTGCTGCAGCACAGTCCAAAGCAATCATAACTTCATCACCAAATTTGTAACCTGCATTTTCTACTGCGCTTTTAATAGAATCTAAAGCATCTTCTGTTCCATCCAATTCTGGTGCAAAACCACCTTCATCACCTACCGCAGTGGAAAGTCCTCTTTTTTTCAACACTTTTTTCAAGTGGTGGAAAATTTCAGTTCCCATTTGCATGGCGTGGGTAAAATTTGAAGCCTTTACAGGCATTACCATAAACTCCTGAAATGCAATAGGAGCATCACTATGAGACCCGCCGTTTATAATATTCATCATTGGCAGAGGAAGCGTATTTGCAGAAACTCCACCTACGTATCTATATAAAGGCAACTGTAATTCATTTGCAGCAGCTTTAGCAACAGCAATTGATACACCTAAAATAGCGTTTGCACCAAGCTTGGCTTTATTTGGAGTACCATCAAGTTCTATTAAATATTCGTCTATTTCTGTTTGTTCAAATACAGAATAGCCAAGTAACTTATCTGCAATAAGATTATTTACATTATCTACTGCTTTTGATACGCCTTTCCCCATATAAGATGCATCACCGTCTCTAAGTTCTACGGCTTCATGTTCTCCGGTTGATGCACCGGAAGGCACGGCGAAACGACCTACTGTTCCTGTTTCGGTTGTAACATCAACCTCTAATGCCGGGTTGCCTCTTGAATCAAAAATTTGTCTTGCATGAATGTCTAAAATTGTACTCATTTTTTTGGTTTTTGTATAATACGCAATTTACGAAATTACATTTAAGTTTTCATTAATTAATAATCAATATTTTAGTACAAAACACGATATCGTTGTAGCAAATTAGTAATTTGATTAAACACTTTATGTAAAGTCGTTAATTTATTACGCAATATCTAAGTAAAGATTATTAATTCAATAACTATGCATAAACTTTAAATAAAAAGCTATGAAAAATTTAATTTCAAAATTTAGTCTAATTATCGCATTTGTTGTTGCAGCAAATGTTAATGCACAATCGTCAAAAACTATCGTAGAAAATGCTGCGAGTATTGATGACTTTTCAACGCTTGTGACGGCTGTGAAAGCTGCCGATTTAGTTGATGTATTATCTTCTGAAGGACCATTTACTGTATTTGCACCTTTGAACTCAGCATTCGAAAAATTACCGAAGGGTACTGTTGCTAGTTTATTAAAGCCTGAAAACAAGAAAAAATTACAAACAGTTCTTACTTATCACGTTGTAAAAGGCAATCTTATGGCTAAAGACGTGTTGGCAGCAGTAGAGAAAAATGGTGGCAAATTAGAAATAAAAACTGTTGCAGGAGGAACACTAACAGTAATGCTAAAGGATGGTAATGTTATGCTAATGGACAATCAAGGAAATTATGCTAAAGTCGTAAAAACAGACGTTGAATCTTCTAATGGTGTAATTCACGTTATAGACACAGTTGTAATGCCTTAAATCACTGCAATATTTTATTTAAAAAACGACAGCAGATGCTGTCGTTTTTTGTATAACAGAATTGTTACTTAAACCAAAAAGTATTAATCGAATTCAATTTTATGATTGACTTTTGAACTTTAATTTAATATTTTTTAAAAAAGTTGATAAACAGTTTTGATTACTTAGAATACATCTTATAAAAATCATCAAAAAGATAATTGGCATCGTTTGGGCCAGGGCCTGCTTCCGGGTGATATTGAACAGAAAAGCAGTTTTTATCTTTTAACTTAAAGCCTGCCAGAGTGTTGTCATTAAGGTGAAGGTGTGTTATTTCTATATTTTTATGTTTTTCTGCTTCCTCTTTAACAACAGCAAACCCGTGGTTTTGTGAGGTAATTTCAGATTTACCCGTTACAAGGTTCATCACAGGGTGATTTATACCTCTATGGCCATGATGCATTTTAAAGGTTGGTATGCCCTGTGATAATCCTATTACCTGATGACCAAGACATATACCAAAGATTGGCATTTCATGGTTTATAAAGGCCTTAGCCAACTCAATTGCAGAACTTAAAGGCTGTGGGTCACCGGGGCCATTAGATAAAAAAACAGCATGTGGTTGAAACTCCATAATATCATTAAATGAAGCATTGTAAGGGTATACCTTAAGAAAGGTATTTCTTTTAGACAAATGTCTTAAAATGTTGGTTTTAACCCCCAAGTCTAAAACAGCAACTTTATAATCTGCGTTTTTATCACCAAAGAAGTACGGCTGTTTGGTTGATACTTTTGATGCTAACTCAAGACCATCCATCTTTGGATATTTTAAAAGCTCTTGCTTCAGTTCTTTTAGGTTATCAGTTCTTGTTGATATAACAGCATTCATAGCACCATGAGTTCTTATATGTCGAACCAATGCTCTGGTATCGACATCAGAAATAGCAAAAAGGTTTACATCGCTTAGGAAATCTTCTAAGGATTTATCAGATGATGCTCTTGAGGGATTATAACTGAAGTTTTTACATATTAATCCAGCTATTTTAGGTGCATCAGATTGTGATTCTTCGTTATGGGTTCCGTAATTACCAATATGAGCATTTGTGGTTACCATAAGTTGCCCATAGTATGAGGGATCTGTAAAAATCTCCTGGTATCCTGTCATGCCGGTATTGAAACAAATTTCACCAAAGGCAGTGTCCTGATTGTTTGATACGGCTTTTCCGTTAAATCTAGTGCCATCTTCCAATAATAAAATAGCATCTTTTTTCTTACTGTATCTCATATGTTTAGGTATAAAAAAAGGGGATAAATTTGAAAATTTACCCCCTAAAATTAATAAATTAATTTGATAGTTCTACTATTTTTCGCCTCCATCTTTAGAGTCTTTGTTTTCTTTAGAATCTTTAGTAGAAGCTTTTGTTTCATCTGCTTTTGTTTCTTTCTCAACTTCAGTCTTTTCGGCAGTAGAAGCGGTGGTATTTTCGGGTTTAGCGGTTTCTTCATTATTTGAAGAAGCATCTTGAGCAGAAGATGTTTTCTTACCTGCTCTTCGCGTTGATTTTTTCTTTTTCTTACCTTTAGGGTTATAGAGTTCATTAAAATCAACGAGTTCTATCATTGCCATATCAGCAGCATCGCCAAGTCTGTTTCCTAATTTGATAATACGAGTATAACCTCCGGGTCTGCTGGCTACTTTTGGCGCTACTTCCCTAAACAATTCAGCAACTGCGTATTTGTCTCTAAGCTTAGAAAACACGATACGTCTGTTATGCGTAGTATCTGTTTTGGATTTAGTAACTAATGGTTCAACAAAAGTTCTAAGTGCTTTGGCTTTGGCCGTGGTTGTATTTATTCTTTTATGCTCTATCAAGGAGCAAGCCATATTTGCTAACATAGATTTCCTATGAGCAGACTTACGACTTAAGTGATTAAATTTCTTTCCGTGTCTCATTTTAAATAATTTTTATTAGACTGATTAATTAGTCTTTATCAAGGTTATAACGTGATAAATCCATTCCAAAATCAAGTCCTTTATTACTGACAAGTTCTTCTAGTTCACTTAATGATTTCTTACCGAAATTCCTAAATTTCATTAAATCATTTTTATTGTATGAAACAAGATCTCCCAGTGTTTCTACTTCTGCTGCTTTTAGACAATTTAGTGCTCTAACAGAGAGGTCTAAATCTGATAATTTAGATTTTAACAGCTGTCTCATATGAAGCGCTTCTTCGTCATAAGTTTCTGTTTGTGACATCTCTTCAGTTTCAAGTGTTATTCTTTCGTCTGAGAATAACATAAAGTGATGTATCAAAGTTTTAGCAGCCTCCGTAAGCGCATCTTTAGGATGAATTGAACCATCAGTTACGATTTCAAAGACAAGCTTTTCATAATCTGTTTTTTGTTCAACTCTAAAATTCTCTATACTATATTTTACGTTTTTAATTGGTGTATATATTGAATCTGTAAAAATAGTTCCAAGAGTTGCTTCTTCTTTCTTGTTCTCTTCTGCCGAGACGTATCCTCTGCCCTTTTCAATTGTAATCTGCATATTTAAGGATACGCTTTTGTCCATATTGCAAATTACAAAATCCGGGTTTAAAATTTGAAAACCTGAAAGGTGCTTCTGAAAATCTCCTGCAGTTAATTGTGTCTGGTTAGAAACGCTTATTACAGCCGATTCTGTATCTGTACCTTCGATTTGTTGTTTAAACCTTACTTGTTTAAGGTTAAGAATAATTTCTGTTACATCTTCTACAACCCCGGGGATAGTAGAAAATTCATGTTCAACGCCTTCTATTTTAATCGAAGTTATTGCGAAACCTTCTAATGATGATAAAAGTACTCGACGTAAAGCATTACCTACTGTTAAACCATATCCTGGTTCTAAAGGTCTAAACTCAAATATACCTTCGAACTCAGAAGAGTCTATCATAATTACTTTATCGGGCTTTTGAAAATTGAATAATGCCATAGTGTTGTGTATCTAATTATTTAGAATAAAGTTCGACAATAAACTGCTCGTTAATGTTTTCCGGAATTTGAGTTCTTTCAGGTACACTTACAAATGTTCCTTGCTTTAAGTCAGAATTCCATGATAACCATTCATAAACAGCAGAAGAGTTCGAAAGTGACTCTTCTATTACGCTGAGTGATTTTGATTTTTCTCTTACACCAACCAAATCATTCACTTTCAACTGGTAAGATGGAATATTTACAATCTCTCCATTTACAGTAATATGCTTATGAGAAACCAATTGTCTTGCACCTCGCCTAGAGGGTGACAAACCTAGCCTAAAGACAACATTATCTAAACGCTTTTCACACATTTGGAGCAGGACTTCACCTGTAATCCCTTTAGAGCTATTAGCTTTTTCAAACATATTTCTGAATTGGCGCTCTAGTATACCATAGGTATATTTTGCTTTCTGCTTTTCCATAAGCTGGATAGCATATTCAGATTTCTTACCACGTCTTCGGTTATTGCCATGTTGGCCTGGTGGATATTTTTTCTTTTCAAACGATTTGTCATCGCCGAAAATAGGCTCGCCAAATTTACGAGCTATTTTAGTTTTAGGACCAGTATATCTTGCCATATATAATTGTTTTTTGGTTATGAATTAAGGTCACTTTCCTTCGATAACCACATTAGATTAATAGTTTTAAACGCGTCTTCTTTTTGGTGGACGACAACCATTGTGAGGAATTGGTGTAACATCAATAATTTCTGTGACTTCAATACCTGAATTGTGTAATGATCGAATAGCAGATTCTCTTCCGTTACC
>CAYMXD010000120.1:0-6770 GCA_964394095.1 uncultured Mesohalobacter sp.
AACTAACAACTTTGAATTCATAGCTTCGCTATTTTTCAAAGTTGAGTTTCACTAACAGGTCTATTCGATGACTCAAAAAGAACATTCTAATAATCTAGAAAAAATAATTAATGAAAACTATGTCATCTCCACCGACGTATGTAGATCATTTTCTGTAAAAGATAATTTAGTAGAATACTATTTTAGTGATTAAATATGAGAGCCTGTAAACACACCTGCCAGTCAAGAGCCTGAATACATCATAAACTTTAAACTTTAAACTTTTAAACTTCCCCCGACTATCCTTATATTTGCTGTTATATAAAACAAACTCACATGGGATTACTTGACAATAAAAACACACTCATCACCGGAGCGAGCCGCGGTATTGGCCGTGGTATTGCTTTAGCCTTTGCAAAACAAGGTTCTAACGTTGCTTTTACTTACAATTCTTCTGCCGGACCGGCTGAAGAACTGGTTAAACTTTGTGAAGCTGAAGGCGTAAAAGCCAAAGCTTATCAATCTGATGCCGCCGATTTTGATCAGGCACAAGAGCTCGCCAAACACGTCTTAGAAGATTTTGGTCAAATTGATGTTTTGATCAATAATGCAGGAATTACCAAAGACAACTTGATGATGCGAATGAGTGAAGATGACTTCAACAAAGTCATTAAAGTCAACTTAAATTCTGTGTTTAACCTCACCAAAGCCGTGTTAAGACCTATGCTCAAACAGCGTCATGGCAGCATCATCAACATTAGCTCGGTTGTTGGAGTGAAAGGTAATGCCGGACAGGCAAATTATGCCGCATCAAAAGCCGGAATCATTGGGTTTTCTAAGTCTATGGCTTTAGAATTAGGTTCCCGTAACATTAGAACCAACGTGATAGCCCCCGGATTTATTGAAACCGAAATGACTGAAAAACTCGATGAAAAAACCGTTCAGGGCTGGAGAGACAATATTCCTTTAAAACGTGGTGGTTCTCCTGAAGATGTAGCCAATGCCTGCATATTCTTAGCCAGTGACATGAGCGGCTACATTACCGGCCAAACCCTAAATGTTGATGGCGGCATGCTAACCTAAACTAAAATTAGTTCTTTTGCTCTGAATTTTTATGTATGAATGAAATTGATGTGTTATGGGTAGTCTTGGTCGTATTATTCAGTGCAGGCCTTTCTTGGTGGCAATATCAAAAACAATTTAGTAAACGCTCCAAACAGGCATTTTACTTTGCTATTCCACGGTTTTTGGCTTACGTCTGTGTGGGCTTGTTATTGATAAACCCTAAAATAAAACAAACGACTTACGTTATTGAAAACCCTAATTTGATTCTTGGGGTAGACAATTCTATATCCGTAGGTCAAATCACTGACACAACAACTTACAAAACTCAGCTAAACCGTTTTATTGAAGATGAAGACATCAGTAAAATGTTTAATGTTCAGGCATACGAGTTCGGGGAAAATTACGAGGAATTCAACAACATCACTTTCGATGAGCCCCAAACCAATATCAGTGGTTTTCTTAGGGAAATGTCTTCCATATATTCAACTTCAAAGTCTCATATTTTACTTTTTACCGATGGTCAGCCGACTTTGGGACAAGACTATATTTACACCTCAAAATCTATTGACGAGCAAATAGTTTCAGTCGTTGTCGGTGATACCACGAATTATGTATACAAAAAAATAGATCGGTTAAACACAAATTCTTACGCCTTTCTTAATAACCGTTTTCCTGTTGAAGTGTTTTTGAGTTATAATGGCGAAACACCTATTGAAACTGATTTTCTATTAAAACGCAAGGGAAAAATATTAAGCAAAACTAAGGTAACTTTCACAAAAGATGAAACCACCAAAAGCTTTAAAGTATTTTTAAAAGCAGATCAAATTGGGGTTAATACAATTGAAGCCGTGTTGAAATCTGAAAACGAAAAAAACACCACAAACAATACTCAAGAATTTGCAGTTGAGGTGATAGACGAAAGAACCAAAATTCTGCTGTTGTACGACAAGTTGCATCCGGATATCGGAATGTTTAAAAAAAGTATTGAAGCCAATCCCCAACGACAATTGAAAATCGCCTCACTTGAGGAGCAAAATGAAGACCTGGCCACTTACAACCTGGTTTTGTTCTATCAACCCAACAGCCGTTTTCAATCAGAATTCAATGTCGTCAAAAAACAAAACATCAATCATATGATTGTGACCGGTTCATTAACCGATTTTAGATTTTTAAACCGAATGCAGTCTCATTTCAAAAAGACGCTCACTGGTGCTACAGAAGATTATTATGCCAACCTCAACCCAGCTTATAGCAGTTACCAGATTGAAGATATAGGCTTTGGAGCTTTCCCTCCTTTAAAAGACAGCTTTGGAGACATAGATGTCACTTCAGAAGCTGATATACTTCTCTATCAGACTATTGATGGGTTTTCTACACAACAGCCACTTGTAATGACTGTGACCGAAAAGAACCAAAAAGCGGCTTATATTTTTGGTGAAAACATGTGGCGCTGGCGCATGACATCTTATGTAGACAATGATGATTTCAAAGCCTTTGACAGGTTTCTGGATCAGCTCATTCAGTTTACAAGTTCTACTGAAACCAAAAAACGTTTAGTGACCGATATCAAATCCTTTTATAACCGTGGCAATAATAATGTGGTTAATGTTCAGTATTTTGACAAAAACTACAATTTTGATCCTGGTCAAAAAATAACTTTAAATGTTGAAAATAAGGAAAATAACAAAAACTATTCTTACAATCTGGTTTTAAAAGATGGTAGGTATTCAACTAAAATAAATAATTTACCGGAAGGTGAATATACGTATAATTTAAACGTGGAAAACAAAAATCTATCAGACAGTGGTGAATTCAAAATTTTGGATTTTTTATTAGAAAAGAGTTTTTATCGGGCCGATGCAGAAAAACTTCAACAGGCTTCAGATACCTTATTTTATGCCGATCAGTTTGAGGCTTTAAAAAGTTATTTAACTACACAGCAAAAATTCAAACCTATTCAAAAATCTATCACAAAAAAAGAATCTTTAATCAATTGGTGGGTACTATTAATCTTAATAATCGTATTTTTGAGTTTAGAGTGGTTTAGTAGAAAATACCACGGATTAATATAAAAAATAAATTATGGAAAAATTATCAAAATCAGTTATTACTATAATAATTGTGGTTATAGTAGGAGTTATTATTTTAGCCAATACAGTCGTCACCATTGGTTCTGGTGAGGTTGGTGTATTATTCAAACCCCTTGATGGTGGCGTAGTTACAGATGAGCCCGCAATGGTAGAAGGCTTTCATATTGTTGCCCCATGGAATACAGTTTTCATCTACAATGTAAGACAGCAATCTATAGACGAAAAGATGGTCGTTTTATCTTCAAATGGGTTGGACATCAAGTTGGATGCAACCATTTGGTTTCAGCCACAGCCAAACGAAATAGGACTTTTACATCAAAGAAGAGGAGAGGATTATCTCGAACTGTTAATAAAACCAGCTATACGTTCTGCAACAAGATCTGTAGTTGGCAGATACAAGCCAGAAGAGTTATACGCTCAAAAACGTGAAAGCATTCAAAATGAAATGCTTGAAGAAACCAGAGATTTACTTGAAAATCAATATGTTCAGGTTAATGAAATTTTGGTAAGAGATGTATCTCTGCCACAAACCATTAAAGATGCTATTGAAAGAAAGTTGAAACAAGAACAGGAATCTTTGGAATACGAATTTAGACTTGAAAAAGCTGAAAAAGAAAAGCAAAGACAACGTATAGATGCCGAAGGTAAATCTCAGGCAAACGATATCCTTAATGCTTCATTAACTGACAAAGTACTAAGAGAAAAAGGGATTCAGGCTACTGTAGAACTCTCGCAATCCAATAATGCTAAAGTTATAGTTATAGGATCAGGCAAAGATGGTATGCCAATTATTTTAGGAAATAACTAAATTACGAAAACCCTTAAAACGGTTTTTTACCCTGTTTTTATTATCATTAGCCCATGGATGAGTTCATGGGCTATATAAATCAATGAAATATTATTTCACAAAAAATAAAATCTGTGATTTTATCAAAATCTTAGCCCACGATTTCAATCGTGGGTTTAAGATTAAAAACGTAACGAAAAAATGGCTTCAACCATTTCCCGATACTATTCATTATCAAACCCATAAAATCTCAAAAACTCATCATACTCCTCTTGAAACGTTTTACGTTTATGATGCTGTTTTTGATTTTTGATATAGCGATGAACCTTATCCACAGTGGATTCAGAAACAGAAAAGGCCGAATAGCCTGATTGCCAGGAAAATTTCTCTGGAATAAGGTTTTGTTGATTGATATAATGAGAGGTACTGCCTTTTACCTGCTTAATCACTTCGGCTATAGATTTCTGTTTATTCAACATAAATAAACAGTGGATATGATTTGGCATTCCATTAACTATGCTAACCAAACATCTTTGCTCCCGAAGCTGTTCAGCTATATGTTGGTATACTTTATGCTCAATATCTGACCTGATAAGACCTATTCTGTACTTTGTTGTCCAGACAGCATGAATCCAAATTTTGACGTAGGAATGAGGCATTTTTATTTCAAATTTAAATTAAAAAATTGAATTTCTGAAACAGACAGAATAGGACGAGCTAGAAAACCGTTAAAACGGTTTTGCCTCACAATTTTTTATCATCAGCCCATGGATGAATCCATGGGCTATATAAATTCATGGATTAATATTTTGGGGAAATTGATATCCATGCCCAAAACAAACCATTTGGATTGGTTTTGCAAAAAATAAAAATCCGTAATTTCACCCTACTCATAGTCCACGATTTCAATAGCCCACGATTTCAATAGCCCACGATTTCAATAGCCCACGATTTCAATAACCCACGATTTCAATAGCCCACGATTTCAATCGTGGGTTTAAGATTAAAACGTAGCGAAAAAATGGTTTCAACCATTTCTCCATACAAACGCCCAAACAACAATTCCTAATTATCTGTTAGTGGAATAGCCAATTTAAAATATATCTTTACATTTGTAGCATGAACACAAATTGGACACATCACCATTTTTTTAATGCCCTCAAACGGTAAGTGTGATGTTGTACATAAACTATACACCCGTTTGATAACATCAAGCGGGTTTTTTTATTTATAAATATCGAAAAAAGCATAAAATGAAACTCAAAATAGCAGTCCAGAAATCAGGTCGATTACACGATGATTCGCTAAATATTTTAAAAGATTGTGGCATATCCATTAGCAATGGTAGAGACCAATTGAAAGTAAGCGCCAACAATTTCCCCTTGGAAATCTATTACCTCCGTAACGGCGATATTCCACAATACCTCAAGGACGGTGTGGTAGATTGTGCCATCATTGGAGATAACCTTCTGATTGAAAAAGGCCAGGACATCAAAACACAAATGAAACTCGGTTTTTCAAAATGTAAGGTATCTATGGCTGTGCCAAAAGCTGTAAAGTACAATGGTGTGAATGATTTTGAAGGCAAACGCATCGCGACCTCCTACCCCAATACGGTCAAACAGTTTTTGGAGGAGCATCAAATTTCAGCAGAAATTCATATCATTAACGGCTCTGTTGAAATAGCACCAAACATCGGTCTGGCTGATGCCATCTGCGATATCGTGTCTTCAGGCAGTACGCTTTTTAAAAATAACCTCAAAGAAGTTGAAGTTTTATTAAAAAGTGAAGCCGTACTAGCGGTATCGCCCTTAATTTCCGAGGAGGCTCAAAACACATTGAATAATTTGAGTTTCAGAATGAAATCGGTACTAAGTGCGAAAACGTCCAAATATATTTTAATGAATGTGCCTAACGATAAAATTGAAAGCGTCATTAAACTATTACCCGGCATGAAAAGTCCAACGGTTATGCCTTTAGTTGAAGAGGGCTGGTCTTCCGTGCATACAGTTATTGAAGAAAACGACTTTTGGAAAGTCATCAACCAGCTTAAAGACGAAGGCGCAGAAGGTATTTTAGTCGCACCAATTGAAAAAATGATATTGTAATGAAGATTATAGAAAATCCTAAAGTTGAAAGCTGGGAAGCCCTGCTCAAACGTCCAACCCCGGATTATGCAAGCCTTGAAAATGATGTCAAATCTATATTTCAGGATATTAAAATCCACGGCGATTCGTCGGTTTTAAAATACACAAAACTCTTTGACGGCATAGACCTAGAAGACATGAAGGTGAATCCTAAAGATGTAGAAAATGCTTCAGAGGCTATAACGCCTAAGTTAAAAACCTCAATTGATGTGGCTTACGACAACATCTACAAATTTCATAAAGCACAGCAACAGGAAGAATTAAAGGTCGAAACCCAACCCGGAGTCACCTGCTGGCAGGCGTCAAAGCCTATCCAAAAAGTAGGGCTTTATATTCCCGGCGGCACCGCTCCCCTATTTTCCAGCATCTTAATGTTAGGCATTCCGGCCAAAATTGCAGGCTGTGAAGAAGTCGCCTTAGTGACTCCTCCACAAAAAAACGGGAATGTCCATCCGGCTATGCTTTATGCCGCTTACAAATGTGGCATTAAAAACATCTACCAGGTTGGCGGCATACAGGCCATTGCTGCGCTCACATTTGGTACAGAAACTATCCCCAAAGTTTACAAAATTTTTGGTCCGGGGAATCAGTATGTTACCGTCGCCAAACAAGTGGCTACAACCTACGATGTATCTATTGACATGCCTGCAGGCCCATCGGAATTACTGGTATTGGCAGATGACACGGCCAATCCTGAGTATG
>CAYMXD010000121.1:0-6759 GCA_964394095.1 uncultured Mesohalobacter sp.
AATATGTCTTTTCCGGAAGAAGTAATTATTTTAGCAGGAGATAAAGACAACCAAGTGCGTTTATTATTGAATTACAAAAACATAAACCTTAATGATGACTTGAATTTTCCTTTCAGAATTCCGGATAATTATAAACTTATAAAATTGAAGTAGAACCATGAAAAAACTGTTGATTCTAGGGGTCTTGTTAATTTTTGTTCAGCAGAGTTTCAATGCACAGACTCGAAGTGAGCTGGAAAAAGAACGTCAACAGATAGAACAGCAAATACTTCAAATCAACAATAATTTAAGTCAAAATCGCTCCAGAAAGCAATCGGTATTAGATAAAGTACAAACCTTAAATCAACGCATTTCTGCTGCTCAATCTCTTGTACGCGTTAATAACCGTGAAGCCAATCTTTTATCCAGAGAAATCGATGCCAATACCCAGACGATAGACAAATTAAGAAACGAGCTCAAAAAGCTAAAGACGGAATACAGTCAGATGGTTGTAGATGCCTACAAAAGTAAATCCTCTCAAAACAGGATTATGTTTTTGTTATCCTCAGATAACTTTTTACAGGCCTATAAACGCTTGCAGTATATGAAACAGTTTGCAGCTCATCGAGAGCAACAGGGCTTTGAAATTCAAAAACAAACTGCTGAACTGCAGCAACTGAATGAAAAGCTTTTTGAACAACGAAAAGACAAAGAAAAGCTATTAGCACAAAACAGACAGACTTTAGAAAAATTGCAAAAAGACAAGGCTGCAGAAAAAGATTTAATAGCCTCAATTCGCCAAAAAGAGGGCCAGTATAAAAAAGAATTGGAGCGCAAACAAGACAAAATAAATGAAATAGACCGGCTTATACAAAAACTTATTCGTGAGGCGATTGCGGCTGAAAACAAAAAACTTGGAGGTAGCTCCAGCAGTCGTTTTAAAATGACCCCGGAAGCTACAGTTTTGGGCAATAAGTTTGAAGACAACAAAGGGAAATTGCCCTGGCCGGTTGAAAAAGGTTTTGTGTCCAGGCCCTTTGGTATGCGTCAACATGCTATTGTAAAGACAGTAAAAACCAAAAGTGACGGCGTTCGTATTGATACCGATGAAAAGGCAAATGCTCGAGCTGTTTTTGATGGTGAAGTGTCTGAGGTTCAAGTCGTTCCCAATTCCTATAATATCATTATGATTCGCCACGGCCAGTACATCTCAGTTTATAAAAATATTGATAAACTTTTTGTGAAAAAAGGGGATAAGGTAAAACGAAATCAGTTTATTGGGACTATCGGCAGTGACCCCGCCGATGGATCTACCACTTTAGGCTTTTATATTTATAAAAATAACAGCCCGCAAAACCCGGCAGATTGGGTGTATAAAATGTAGGCCGATTTTTTCCGATTCTAATTTATAAAACGTCATTGGCGATTTTTTGTGATTTTTTTTCACTTGCTACTAATGACGTTTTAATATATGTACTAAATCTACATGTACTTAGTGTCAAATCGAGCCCGTCTGCCGACATAGGTAGGCCTGCCTCGCCGGCAAAGGCAGGTGTCGCGACAGATATCGCTGGGATTTATCGAGATGTAATTTATACGTTCAAATGTTATAAAAAAATTGTAGTGTAGTTCGCGACCATTTAGTTTACTAACTAATATACACTTTTATACACCAGCCCATCTTTCATAATAAAAGTAACCTTTTTAAAAGCTTCTGTATTGTTTTCAGTAGGTGTTTCGTCAAGTGTAATAATATCAGCAAGGAAGCCTTCTTTAAGTTGTCCTAGTTCATTTTCTTTTTTAAGAATTATAGCTGGGACAAAAGTCGCAGCTTGTATAGCTTTATTCACTGGCATCCCGGCTTCTACCATATAGCCAAATTCTTTCCAATTTTCACCGTGAGGAAATACGCCAGCGTCTGTTCCAAATACAATAGGTACTTTTTTCTTATAGGCTCTAGCGAACATATTTTGAATTTCAGGACCAATTTCTAGCGCTTTTGGTCTTATCACTTCCGGATAAAAGCCATCTACTTTAGCCATTTTACTAACATATTTTCCGGCAATAATGGTAGGGACAAGATAAACATCGTGTTCTTTCATCATGTCCATGGTGTCATCACTCATTTTGGTACCGTGTTCAATGGTTTTTACACCTCCGAGAATAGCACGTTTCATACCATCGTCACCATGCGCATGGGCTGCGACGTGAAAGCCATAGTCGGCTGCAGTTTCGGTTATGGCTTTAATTTCTTCAACAGTGAACTGCGGATTAGAGGAGTTTTTGGCCTGACTTAGCACACCACCTGTTGCTGTAATTTTTATAAGGTCGGCACCGTTTTTATAACGTTGTCTTACCGCTTTTCTAGCATCGGCTACACCATTCACGACGCCGTGTTTTGGTCCGGGATCGCCTACATAATCTGCATTGCTGCCATTAGTGGGGTCTGCGTGTCCGCCGGTTGTAGCCAAAGCTTTACCAGAGGTAAAAACTCTTGGCCCATCAATATCTCCTCTGCCTATAGCATTTTTTAGGGCAATGTTCACGCCATTACCTCCTACGTCTCTTACGGTTGTAAAACCGGCTTGCAAAGTGCGCTCACAAAACTTCACTGACTTAAGAGCCTGATCTGACTTGTTATCCTGATATTTATCCAGATAGCGGTTCGGATTTGTTTCGTGATCCAAATGCACATGCATGTCGATAAAGCCCGGATAAACCACTTTGCTTCTTAAGTCAATCACCATGGCATCTTCCTGTTGAGGCGTTATTAAGCCCTTTTGGACGTTTGTAATCTTATTGTCTTTTATAATAATAGTTTGATCTCCGGTTGTATAAGTCGCGGTTTCGCTGTCGAATATTTTTGAACAATGCAGATAGGTATTCTGGGCTTGAATGCCTATTGTGATAAAAAAGAAGAAGATAATAGTATGGCGTAGTTTCATAGTTGAAGTGTTTTATGTTATAAAGGTAATTATATTTTTGATTTATGTATGTTGTTGCCTTCGGCTTAAGCCTGTCTTGAGCAAAACCGAAAGGCTCAGACAACGTCGACTACGATTTGTATTCTTCGGCTGTGCTCAGATAACACGACTTCATTCAGTGAACATTCCCAGGTTCACCGAATGAAGAGCAAATGATCGCCGAGCGGAGCCGAAGTTTGGTCATTGAGCAGAGCCGAAGCGACCTTCATCCAAATACTTCAAAATATGCCCTGCAATAAAATCAATTTGCTCTTGGTCTAACTCCGTATGCATAGGCAGGGATAAGACTTCATTAGAAAGTTTGTTAGTGGCTTTAAAATCTTCGTGAATATAGCGTTCATCTTTATAAGCTTTCTGAAGATGTAAGGGAATAGGATAATATATTCCAAATGGAATATTCTGAGATTTTAAGTATTCGGCTAAACCGTCGCGCTTGCCGTTTTTAATTTGAAGGGTGTATTGATGGAACACATGGCAAGTACAAGTATCGCAAATCCCTAAGTCTTTATTCTCACATGGCCTGTTAGTTTTAGCCGATGGCGTAATGATGTCTTTATGGTCTTTTAATGCTTTGGTGTAGGTTCGGGCAGCTTTTTGCCGACTGGCGTTATAGTCGTCAAGTTTTGGTAGTTTGGCTTTTAAGACCGCAGCCTGCAAAGAATCTAATCTTGAATTTACACCCACAACATCGTGATGATAACGCTCATACATACCGTGATTGACAATGCCACGTATGGTATGTGCCAATTTATCGTCATTGGTGAAAATAGCCCCTCCATCGCCATAACAGCCAAGATTTTTTGAAGGGAAAAAGGAGGTTGCCGCCACATGACCAATAGTTCCTGTTTTTTGAGACGATCCATCTTTATAATAATAAGAAGAGCCAATGCCCTGGGCATTATCTTCTATAACATAGAGCTTGTGTTTTGCAGCGATATCCATTATCGCATCCATATTAGCCGCATGCCCAAATAAATGCACCGGAACTATGGCTTTGGTTTTTGGTGTAATCGCTTTTTCGATAGCTTTGGGGCAAATATTAAACGTATCTTCTTCAACATCTACCAAAACCGGCGTAAGTTTAAGTAGTGCAATGACTTCAACTGTGGCTGCAAACGTAAAATCTGCGGTAATTACTTCGTCTCCGGGTTTTAAGTCTAAACCCATCATTGCAATTTGCAAAGCATCTGTACCATTGGCACAGGGAATTACGTTTTTAACGTCCAGATATTTTTCTAGATCTGCTTGAAATTGATGCACATACGGCCCATTAATAAAGGCAGCATTTTCCATAATCTCTTCAAATCCTTTTTTAACGTCGTCTTCAATTGGTTTCAGTTGACCTTTGAGGTCAACCATTTGTAGTTTTTTCATAGGTAGTATAAAATCGTTATGTAACAAATTTAATAAATATAAATGGCTTTAAGGCTAATTCTTTATTTTAGCTTTTTATAAGTGAGGCTATATTTTGAAAATCTGTTTTCAATTGAAAAATTTAAAGTGTTTCTTTCAACTATTTTCACCATTTCTTACAGCGGAATATATGGTTTTGTCTATCGCATAATATCAAAACATGAAATTTCTATACAACATATTCATAAAAAGCTTTTATGTTCTACTGCCTATTCTAGGTGTGTTTTTTAAAAGGCTAAAGATTTTTTATCAAGACCGGAAGCATACTTCAGCAGAATTAGATAGCTTTCTTCAGCAAAACCAAAAGCCTGTCATTTGGATTCACGTCGCTTCTTTAGGTGAATACGAACAAGTTGTTCCCGTTCTTCAGAAATTAAAAAGCATGTACAGCAATTACACCTATTTAATAAGCTTTTTTTCAGACTCCGGCTACCGTCATAAAAAAAATAAATCTGTAGCAGATTTTGAAACATACATACCACTAGATACCCCAAAACAGGCTAAGTATTTTGTAAATAGGCTTAATCCAAAATTAGCAATATTCGTAAAATATGACATCTGGCCAAACTTTCTTTTAGAACTTCAACATAAAAACATAAAGACCTTTTTGATTGCGGCCCGGTTTAGGCCGGAACAAATATATTTTAAATATTACGGAGGATTTTTTAGAAAAGCTGTGACTTCTTTCGCACACATCTTTACTCAAGACCAGGCTTCGGGCCACTTGCTGAATAGTATCGGTTTTACGAACTGGACACTATCAGGCGATACCAGATATGACAGGGTTGCGCTTCAGCTTGAACAAGATAACGCACTGGCTTTTATGGATAATTTTGTTCAAAATGAGCAATGTATGGTATGCGGAAGTACCTGGCCTGAAGATGAAAGAGTTTTAATTCCTCTGATAAATAAACAATCGGTGAATTTAAAATTTGTGATTGCTCCGCACCAAATAGACGCTGAAGCCATAGATGAATTCATACTTCAGATCGACAAACCGGCTATACGGTATTCTAAAATATCAGGAAATGACTTATCCGGTTACGAACTTTTGGTAATTGATAATATTGGGTTACTGACCAAAATTTATGCTTATGCCACCATAGCTTATGTAGGCGGAGCGATGGGTCAGACGGGACTGCACAACATTCTTGAACCGGCTACCTTTGGGATTCCTGTTATAATTGGTCCAAACCATAAGAATTTTCCTGAAGCAGCGGCCTTAAAGGAATTTGGTGGTTTGAAGGTGGTCTCAAATACTGAAGAACTAATTTTATCTGTAGAAAATCTTCTACATGACGAAAATCTCATGAATACAATGTCTGAAGCATCACAAAAATTTATCAAAAATCAAAAAGGAGCGACAGATGTTAGTGTTAACAAGATTAAATCGTTTTTATGATTAATTGTTTAAATCTATTGGTAATATACTATTAAACCAGTAATAATTATTACTTTTTATTGTAAACTGAAATGTCATCATAGATACTTCGACAGTAGTGGCTTCGATACAATTTTTCTTGCAGAAAAATCACTCAGCCACCGGGCTTCGATACAAATTAGCTATCGCTAATTCACTCAGCCAACGGGAACGAGGTTACTGAGTGATTCTGCCCAAGCAGAATCGCGCTGCATTGAGCCCAGTCGAAATGTATCGAAGTAACCGGCTTGGGCCTTTAAAAACGTGGCTTCGATACACTTCGATAAAACTCAGTGCGGCGCTAATTTTTCTTGCAGAAAAATCACTCAGCCACCGGGCTTCGATACACTTCGATTAAACTCAGTGCGGCGCTATTTTTTCTTGCAGAAAAATCACTCAGCCACCGGGCTTCGATACAATTTTTCTTGCAGAAAAATCACTCAGCCACCGAGAACGAGGTTACTGAGTGTTTTGCGATAGCAAAACGTATCGAAGTAACCGGGATTGATTTCAGTCTCATTATTTCATAGTATTCATTTTTCTTTATCGTTTTTCTTCTTATTAAAAATCTTTTTTGCCAGTTTAGGTAATAAATTTGTTGCGCCATTCATCAAAGCTTCTTTCTTTTTTCTACTCCATCCTTGTATTTGTTTCTCTCTGTAAAAGGCCTTATCAATTCTATCATATTCTTCGTAATATATTAGTTTTACAGGTAGCCTTTTTGCTGTGTAATTTGCTCCTTCACCCTTTTGATGTTCACAAATTCGTTTATCTAGATCAATAGTGCTTCCGGTGTAATAAGTTCCATCGTAGCACTCTAATATATATGTAAATCCTTTTTTCACGATGTAAAAATATTTAATTTTTATAATATTTTCAACATAAACGAGGTTACTGAGTGATTCTGCCCAAGCAGAATCGCGCTGCATTGAGCCCAGTCGAAATGTATCGAAGTAACCGGCT
>CAYMXD010000122.1:0-6714 GCA_964394095.1 uncultured Mesohalobacter sp.
GCGAGAGCATTAAAAATAATTGATGATACGATTTAAAGACATTCTGGAAGACCAGGACATCAACGTGGTTATTGAATTGATAGATGATGCTGAAGCGGCTTATACCATAGCAAAAAAAGCCTTGCAGCAGAAAAAGCATGTGATAAGTGCCAATAAAAAAATGCTAGCCTATCATTTAGAAGAATTGCTAACTTTAGCTCAATCCAATAAGGTAAGTTTGCTATATGAAGCTTCGGTGTGTGCTAGTATTCCCGTGTTAAGAACTTTAGAACACTCGTTTAGCCACGACCCCATCACATCACTTAAAGCCATAAGTAATGGAACCAGTAATTATGTGTTAACCCGTTTGTTTGAGGAGCCTCAACCTTTTGACAAAATCATTACCGATGCTCAGCAACATGGGTTTGCAGAATCTGACCCCACTCTGGATATCGACGGATGGGATTCTAAATTCAAATTGATACTTAAAAATTACCATGCTTTTGGGGTATTAAACTCACCCGAAGATATTTTGAATCTCGGTATTCGACATATCAAACCCGAAGATATTGAATTTGCGAAACAGCAAAACTTTAGTATCAAATTGATTGGGCATTCCAAGGTTGACGATGGGCAAATAGAATCTTATGTAGCTCCGCAATTTATTCCTACTTCACAGCCTATCTCTAGCATTGCTTTCGAAAATAACGCTGTACAGCTTACTGCAGAATTTGCACATCAACAACTATTTCAAGGCAAAGGGGCAGGAAGTCTTCCTACGGCAAGCGCGGTGCTTTCAGACTTGGCCTCATTACTGAAAAACTATTCGTACGCTTATTCAAAAGCTAGTATAAATTCTTTTGAATTAGATCCTGAAACGCTTATCAAAGTTTATATCTCTTCTTACACCCAAGAAGACCTTGATGGCTTTCACCTAACCACAGAGATACTGGAAGGCATTCAGGAACAACTTCAGTATAAAATTGGAAAAATTTCACTAGAAGACTTAAAAACACAGGTTAAACAGTCCAATGCTGACGTCTTTATTGCGGTGTTTCCGGAATAATAACTGAAATCAGACTCAAAGTATTCTGATTTATTTTATGAACTTGGGGAGTTAACCAATAATTTTTAAAGCTCTGTTTATTAAATGTTTATACACTTTTGTAGCAAGATCATAATACCTTGTGTCATTGTTCCTTTAAAGTTAAAATAAATAACCACGCAGATGCTAAAATCACAAAGGAAATGAATCTATTCTACTATTAAGCAAATGCCTAAGTCAATTATTTTAATTATTTAAAAACCCTACCTTTGTGTTTTCAATCATTTCTTTTAACTCAAATATTAGTATAGCATGCAACTGTACAATACCTTAAGTGCAAAAGAAAGGGAAGCCCTTATTGAAAAAGCCGGCGAAGAACGCCTTACGCTTTCCTTTTATAAATATGCACACATTGGAAACCCCGAACTTTTTAGAAATCACTTGTTTGTAGCTTGGGACAGCATGAACGTCTTAGGTCGAATTTATGTGGCTCATGAAGGCATTAACGCTCAGTTGTCTGTCCCGGCAAAAAAGTTTTCAGATTTTAAAGATTTTATAGATCACATTTATTTTTTAAAAGATGTTCGGCTAAATATCGCCATTGAGCAAGACAACAAATCTTTCCTTAAACTAAAAGTCAAGGTACGTTCTAAAATAGTAGCCGATGGTTTAAATGACAGCACTTTTGACGTGACTGATAAAGGTGTGCATGTAGATGCCGAAAAATTCAACGCCTTGATAGAAGATCCCAACACCGTTTTGGTGGATATGCGTAACCATTACGAAAGTGAGATAGGGCACTTTAAAAATGCGGTAACCCCAGATGTGGATACCTTTCGGGATTCTTTAGATATTATTGAAAAAGATTTAAAAGACCACAAAGAAGATAAAAATCTGGTGATGTACTGCACCGGAGGCATTCGATGTGAAAAAGCCAGCGCATATTATAAGCATAAAGGTTTTAAAAACGTTTATCAACTCGAAGGTGGAATTATAGAGTACGCCAGACAGGTCAAGAATAGAGGTTTAGAAAACAAATTTTATGGTAAAAATTTTGTGTTTGACCACCGGAGAGGAGAACGAATATCTAAGCTTATTATTTCAAAATGCCACCAATGCGGGAAGCCCTGCGATACGCATGTGAACTGTGCTAACGAAGCCTGTCACTTGCTGTTTATTCAATGTGAGGATTGCGCCAAGACGATGGAACATTGTTGTTCTACCGAGTGTAAGGACATCATTCATTTGCCTTACGAAGAACAAAAACGCCTTAGGGCAGGTAAGAAAAACAGCAACAAAATATTTAAAAAAGGGCGTTCACCTGTTTTGAAGTTTAAAGAAAATGCCATCTGATACTTAAAGCGATTCAATTGAAATCAATTCATGGATTAGCGCATATTTAATTACACCGATAAAATTTTTGGAGTTAGCTTTCTGCATCAAATTTCTCTTATGTTGTTCAACAGTTTTTGGACTTATAGACAATTTATCGGCTATTTGTATGCCGTTAAGTTCTTTGATGGTTAATTTTAAAACCTGCATTTCTCTTTTGCTGAAGGGGTTTACGTCTACTGTTTTGACTTCAGTTTCCGGATTGTCCTTGATGTATTGTATTATTGAAGTGAGGTTTTTTTCAAAATAAAACCCATTCCTACTTAGCTTTAAAATGGCATTCTTAAGTTCATGTGGTTCAGTGTTTTTAGTGAAATAACCTTGTATGCTTAAGTTGAGTACCTTTCTTATGGTTTCTTTTTCGTCTAAATGGGTTAATACTAAGATTTTGATATCAGGATATATATCATTTAATTTTTTGCAGGTTTCAAAACCATCCATTTTAGGCATTTGAAGATCAAGCAGTAATACATCTATAGCGGTTGTCTCAAGCTTATTTAGCAAATCCACACCATGTTCGGCTTCGAGAACAACTTCCATATCTTCAAAACTATTGATTAGAAATTTGAGACTTTTTCTAAAAAGAGCGTGATCATCTGTAATGCCAATATTTAGATTCATGAGGCCTCTTTAATTTTAATACTCAATTTATTGCCTTTGTCTGTCTGGGGTTGATTTAAGACAGCATTAATGTGATTTAGTCGAGATAAAACATTCCTCAAGCCCATTCCTGAAGAGGTTTTGAGGCTTTGATAAAAGTTGAAATTATTCCCATTATCAGAGATTTCAATTAGAATCTCACTCGACTGCTTTACCATTGAAATATTTATTTTAGTAGCAGTATTATGTTTCAATATGTTTGAGGTAAGTTCCTGCAAAACCCTATAAATTTGATAGGCCTCTGATGTAGTTAGATTTGGGTGGTCTACACCAAACTTGGTACTGATTTCAATTTGATTCAATTGCCTGGTTCTTTCAAAAAAATCTTCGAGTGTGGGTATTAAACCCATAGACTCAAGTAATGGAGGCATGAGGTTATAGTTGATATGGCGTACATTAGTAAGCATAATCCCCAAAGAATGTTTTATTTCGTGTAAAATCGATTTGTTATACTTATTTTCTTCTTTTTGGTCTAAAATATTGATGTAATTCCGGATGGCGCTTAAATCACCGCTTACGCTGTCATGAAAATCTGAAGCTATTCTTTTTCTTTCTTTTTTTTCTGTTTCTAAGGTGGCTTTAAGTAAGTTTTTAGACTCCTCCTGTTTTATGCTGCTTGTTTTTTTATGGTAAACCAAGGTGATGAATAGAAAAGCAATTGCTAAAAATAGCATGACAGAGGTGCTTATCCAAAACAATAATTTTAAACTTTCTTCATTTTCCATAAAGATATTATTAAAAATAGCCTTAATAGGAGCGTAGCTATAAGGTTTATAATCCAAAAATCATAAGCATACAAGCCACTACTAAAAATTAAATGACTTGATAAAAATAAGAAAAAAGTAGTAGCGTAATACATAAATGCCCCTGCTACAAAATAGAAATCTTCACTGTTCCATAAATACTGAATATCAATTTCATCAAATGGCAAGGATTTATTTAATTTTTCAAAAACTTCTTTAAACCAAATGACAGAAAAGGTAAAAATAAAGATAGAAATGTACAATCTATTGATGGACGAGGCCACTAATTTATTTGGTTCTATGTAAAAAAAAGATATGCTATAGACTACAAAAAACAATATAAAAGATATTTTCATTATCTTAAAATACCTTGATGACAAAGATGTGAAGAAGAAAAAATATAGGGCTAAAAATGAAAGTAAAGGGTATAATTGAAACCAATATTTTGAATCTAGTCGTAATAGAAATGTGCCAAAAAACTCGTAACAAGTGGCCAGAGCTGTAAGCCAAACAAATGGTGTTATAGTGTTATTACTCCATAATTTTTTTGTTTTTATGACCTGAAAAGCAAGTGGCAGAATACCAAGAATAAAAACGATATATAATAGAATGTTGTACAAACGGCATTATTTCATTAACGAACTTTTTCTTGAACAATGTTGAGGACAAGGAACCAGTTCGTCTGCAATTACACCATCAACCATATCTTCTCCTTCTGCATTGACGCCTACTAAAACTCTATTGTATTCACCAGTTTTAGCATTATGACCATTATAAATGCGAATTCCTATACAGTTTTCCTGTTCCATGATTTTTTTAATTAATTCTGAGCCTATAAAATAGGCTTTGTTCGTTTTTGGATTTTTGGATTGGAAAGCATGTGTTAATGCTATCGCTTGACTTTCCTTAATGGGTACTCCTGAATTCTTATCTAGTTTCATAATACTTTAATTTGGACAAATATAGACTTTATGGTTAAAACATAAATACGGGAAATCCCCTATTGTACAATAGTTGTTTTATGCATTTATTTGAATACGATTTGTGGTTTCGCATAAAACTAACCAATCTGCAAACACAAATATATCAGATTAAACCAACAATCTAGATGTTTCAATATGATAATAGAATGTCATATAAACTCTTTTGAGTCTATTTTTTAAAGTTTATCTGGAATTTGATAGCACCTTTTTTGAGATAATGTTTTTTAAAACAGTTGTTTTAATAATAAAAAAAATTAAAAACCCTTTCAATATAAAAATAATTGTTAATTTTGTCTAAAAATTGTGAATTCCATTTGAATATCTCAAAATATTATAAACATTTGTTTTGAAACGTATAAGATTTGAAAAATTTTCTTTGAATTGGTACAGAGTAGCTGCATTGATACTAGCTATTACTTTTATTGTATTAGGCAGTGGTATTCTTGCTAATTTCAATAGTGCCATACTAGTCATTCTAGGTTTTTTTATCCTCCTTTTTGAGCTTAGCAGGTTATTTTGGTATAAAAACTTTGTTAAAAGTAATTCTAAAGGCATCTATATCAGGATTAATTCTCTTTTAGGTAAAACGTATAGATTTGATGACATCACTCATGTAAAAGTAACATCTGAGGAAATGACTATTACATCAAAAGGCGATAAACAGCACATAAATTTAAATAGGATAGACAGAAATGATATCGATGACTTGGCCGATATTTTGATAGATAATTCTAACGCTGAATATGTCAGTGAAGTCATGCATGAGCAATTTTATAAAAAATCTTAAATGATGAATTATTCAAAATACATTTGTTTTGTAGTATTTATAATTTTGTCTTACAAAACCTCAGGACAAAATCAAGAAACAGAAAATCGTATTGATAAAATAATATCTCAATGGCACGATGCTGCCGCTAATGCAGAATTTGAGACCTACACCAGCTTAATGACAGAGGATGCTATCTTTATTGGCACCGACCCTACAGAGTATTGGAAAGGACAGGAATTCAGAGATTTTGCCAAACCCTATTTTGAAAGCGGAAAAGCCTGGACATTTCACACTTTAGAACGTCATATATTTGTAGACCTAAAATACAAAGTCGCTTGGTTTGATGAACTTTTAGACACTCAAATGGGCATCTGCAGAGGTTCCGGTGTGTTGGTTTACACAGATGAACAATGGAAAATTAACCACTACGTACTATCCATTAGCATTCCGAATGATAATGTGAAACCCATTAAAGAAATGAATAGTAGTTTCAATGCGTCTTTTATTGAAAAACGACAGGAACGAAACTAAGGTTCACGATTCAATACAACTCAAAAATTCAATTTTTAAACTTAAAATAAAATAGGGCTGCTATAATCACAAACCCAAGACCGGTAAGCCCCGGTGCCGGAATACCGGCTTTAAAAGAAAAAAAAACCATTGCCGCAGCAACTAAAACTAAACCTATAAGCAGTACATTTTTCATGTTGAAATTATTTAAATTAAGGTATAAAAACTTAATAAATCCGTTGACATATTTAGCCTTCTTATAACAAATAAATTGATAATATAATTAATGTGTTTAACTTTCATTCTTCACTACAAGCCTGTCTGCCGAACACTCAGGTGATTATTTATTTTGACCTCCAAAAGGGCGAAATAAATAATTGTATCGAGGTTCACCATTAAGATATCGATATAATCCCGACAAAAATGTCGGGATCACTCGATCTGACAACAAACTTAATTTTTAAACGTCACTTTGTATTTAATAAAATTTATAAATTTTCAGGGTCTACCATTGACGTGTAAGTTGAATTTCATAATAATAATTAAAATCTTGAGCTGTACGAAGTTTGCAACTTCGCACCCACATCATTCCAAAACCCTATGTTTCCACTCAAAAGTAAACTAAAATTCAAA